>NZ_JBRFPI010000015.1:0-24049 GCF_053579595.1 Cellvibrio sp. | reverse complement strand
TCTTTGCTCGGTATTTCTATCTAGTCTGGCTCTGCGAGGAAAGTGTTGTGGCTCAGGCAGCGATTGATCAAGTTCCCATGGATAGCGCGGTTCCTGCCAGCAAGCGCGGGTTGATTACCGCCTCGGTGATGTTGGCGACAATTATCCAGGCGCTGGATACCACCATTGCCAACGTCGCCTTGCCCCATATGCAGGGAAGTATGTCAGCGACCCAGGATCAGATTTCCTGGGTGCTGACCTCCTATATTGTCGCTGCTGCGATTTTTCTGCCGCTCACCGGTTTCCTGTCGGATCGCTTCGGGCGCAAGCGTTTGATGCTCTGGTCTATAGCTGGTTTTACCATCGCCTCGATGTTCTGCGGTATTGCGCAGAATTTGCCGCAGGTGGTCATCGCACGTTTGCTGCAAGGTATTTTCGGCGCTGCCTTGGTGCCGCTGTCCCAATCAATCCTGCTGGATACCTATCCCAAAGAGAAACATAGCCAGGCCATGGCAGTCTGGGGGATGGGCGTTGTCCTCGGGCCGATCCTTGGGCCAACGCTCGGTGGGCTGCTGACCGAGCATTACAGCTGGCGCTGGGTGTTCTATATCAATGTACCGCTGGGGATTCTGGCGTTTATCGGTGTGATGGCGACGGTGAAAGAAACGCTGATCGACAAAGCCCGCCACTTCGATTTAATGGGCTTCGCCTTCCTGAGTTTGGGGATAGGCGCGCTACAAATGATGCTCGACCGGGGCGAAAGCCAGAATTGGTTCCATAGCCCGGAGATCATCGCCGAATGTATCTTGATGGGTTTGGGCTTTTACTGGTTTATCACCCACATATTTACCTACAAGCAGCCGTTTATCGAACCGGCGATATTTAAAGATCGCAACTTTTCCGTCGGCCTGATTTTTATGTTCGTCGTCGGCATTATTTTGCTCGCAACTATGGCGCTATTGCCGCCATTCCTGCAAAACCTGATGGGCTATCCGGTAGTGGATGTCGGCTTGGTAATGGCGCCACGCGGAATGGGGGTAATGTTTTCCATGATGGTCGTGGGCAAGATCGCAGGCAAAATCGATCCGCGTCATCAAGTCTTTTTCGGGTTGCTGCTGACGATTGTCTCGCTCTGGGAAATGACTCTGTTCACCACGACTGTCACCAGTTGGGACATTATTCGTACCAGCGTTGTACAGGGCGTCGGTCTGGGTTTTATCTTTGTACCGCTGTCGGCGATTGCCTTTGCAAGTTTGGAAGGGCGCTATCGCAACGAGGGAACCGCACTGTTTAGCCTGACGCGTAATATTGGTAGCAGTATTGGGATCTCGGTGGTGATGGCGGAGCTGCAGCAAAACATCCAACGCAACCACGCCGCCTTTGCCGATTACATTAATCCCTACAATCAAGCGCTTCTGAAAGTGGGAGAGAGCGGCCACTGGGATATCAATACCATCCAGGGGCTGATGGCAATCAACAATGAAGTCCAACGGCAAGCGGCAACGCTCGCGTACTTGCAGGATTTCCAGTTGATGATGTGGGTGACCATCGCGGCCTTGCCGCTGTTGTTATTGCTGCGCGCCCCGCAAAAAGGTGCCGCGCCGCAACCGCCCATTGCTGCGGACTAATACAGAGCCTGCGCCCACTCATAACCAAATCGCCTAATGTGCCTGTATGAAAACCAGCCAAACAGGGCGAGAATAGCAAGAAGGTGTGCTATCCTTCGCGCCCTTTGCCGGGCTGCACCCGGTTGGTAAAATTTGTCTTATTTGAGTTTGTAGTAGAGAGTCTTATGGCTGTTAAACCCGTATACAAAGTGATATTCCTCAACCAAGGTCAGGTTTACGAAGTATTTTGCTCTGCGATTTATCAAAGCGAAATGTATGGCTTCATCGAAATTGAAGAATTTGTGTTTGGTGAACGCAGCGGTTTATTGATTGATCCCGCCGAAGAAAAACTCAAAACCGAGTTTGCCGGTGTAAAACGTTCCTACATTCCGATGCATTCCATTGTGCGCATCGATGAGGTAGAAAAAGAAGGTCCCGCCAAGATTACCGAGGTCAAAGGCGGCAGCGACAAAATTGCCCAATTTCCCTACGGCGGATTTGTTCCTAATCCTAACCTTAGCGAATAACATCGCATTTTCTCGCTACACTTGCTCAATAACCTTATTGAGCAAGTGCTATGTCCACAACCTATCCTGCTACTGAATCCGCCTCCGCTACCGATCTGTTTTTAGCAATTGACCAGGGCGGCCAAAGCACCCGCATTGCAATCTATTCAGCTGAAGGCAAACAAATCTGTTGTTACTCTGCTGCCTGCGCAACAACACATCACAAAACAGAATCCTCTCCCTACGAACACATCGAGCAAAACGGCGAAGAAATTCTTGCCGGTATTCGCGATTGCTTAGGGGAAATTCAGCAGCATCTTGGGGGTGATGTAAAACGTATTAAGGCCGCGAGTTTTGCAGGGCAGGGTTCATCGCTTTTATGTTGGAATAATCAAACCGGTGCAGCACTGACGCCAGTGTTGAGTTGGCAAGATACTCGCGGCGAACCTTACCTAAACAATATTCCACTTACCCACCAGCAAACCCAACAACTGACAGGTTTGCGTTTATCGCCGCATTACGGCGCAACAAAAATGCGTTGGTGTCTGGAGCACAATAAAAAAGTTGCGCAAGCACAGCAAGATAATTGCCTCAGCATAGGCCCCATCGTCAGTTATATTTTTTGGCATTTGCTTGGCAAACAAACTCTTGTCGATCCCGGTCACGCCCAGCGCACACTGTTATGGAATTTGCAGAGCAATGAGTGGGATCAATCGCTACTGGATATTTTTAAGATCCCGCGCAATGTTTTGCCGCATTGCCAGTATCACAACAGCCACTTCGGCAATTTGCAATTGGGCGATCACACAATCCCTTTCACCGCGAGCGCACGCGATCAAGGCGCATCGCTTTTTGCGCGCGGTTTGCCGGAACTTGATAGCTGTTACATCAATATCGGCACCGGCGCATTTATTCAGCGCCTGAGTGAAAATTTGCGTGCGCCTGAAGGGTTATTGGTGAGTCCGCTCTGGTTGCCGGAAAATCCTGTAGATAAAAAATATTACGCATGGGAGGCAACCGTAAACGGCGCAGCGGCTGCGATCAGTTTTATCCAACAACAAACCGGTTTGGCGATTACCCCGCAAGACATTGACAGCGCCCTTGCACTAGATCCCACAGCTGATTGCTATTTCCTGAATGCCATTGGCGGCTTAAGCGCACCTTATTGGCGAACCGATTTGCAATCGCGTTGTAGTGAAAGCTTATCGGCAGAAGAAAAAATTCTCGCGTGGATTGAATCTGTTATTTTCCAAATTGTTATCAACGTGAAACTGATGAATCCACTTGGCAGCACGAAAAAAATAATTATCAGCGGCGGATTCAGCAAAGCCGATGCCGTCTGCCAAAAAATTGCAGACCTCACCAGCGCCAATGTTCACCGCAGCGATAACGCAGATGCAACCGTACAAGGCGCAGCCTGCATGGCCGCTGGTTTACCACAAAGTTGGAAGCCGGTTTTGCAGGAGGATGTATTTACCCCGCAGCCTAATCCCTTATTGTTGCAGCGCATGTCAACGTGGCAGCAGGCAATGCAGCAATGGTTGTCGCAATAAGATGTGTAAAAAGGGGTTTTATGTTCGAGGGGAAATCACAAGGCTTGAATAAAATATGGATCTTAATGTGGATATTTTTGCTATGAGGGATTGGGGTGGCTGATGGGGCTCGAACCCACGACCACTGGAATCACAATCCAGGGCTCTACCAACTGAGCTACAGCCACCGTAGCGAGAACAAACAACACATCCATATGATGGGATTAGACCCCAATAGAAAGCTTATCAAGTGAAGTGTGGGCGAGTAACTAATTGCCCAAATGGCGCACCCGGCAGGATTCGAACCTGCGACCACCCGCTTAGAAGGCGGGTGCTCTATCCAGCTGAGCTACGGGCACATGC
Source organism: Cellvibrio sp. (assembly GCF_053579595.1). Classification (NCBI taxonomy): domain Bacteria; kingdom Pseudomonadati; phylum Pseudomonadota; class Gammaproteobacteria; order Cellvibrionales; family Cellvibrionaceae; genus Cellvibrio; species Cellvibrio sp. The sequence continues at coordinate 20,062 of NZ_JBRFPI010000015.1, read as the reverse complement.
TGGAACAAACCTTCGCAGGTTCGATAAAAAAGATGGTCGGAGTGGAGGGATTCGAACCCCCGACATTCTGCTCCCAAAACAGACGCGCTACCGGGCTGCGCTACACTCCGACGACTTAAAACTGACTGCGTTTCAAGTGGTGCGCATATTAACGGTGAGTTCCTCTATCGTCAACGGAAAAAACACAACAAAATAAAATATTTAGCGCGTTGAGTTAAATTCTAATCAGCTTGTGTAAGCCGTGTTCAGATAGATAAAAGAACCCTGGATTGAGATTCTGGTATTCGCAATAAATGCCTTCACGAGGGCACTTATGATCTTTAATAAAGGAGTAACAACTGGCGGTGTTATAGCATTTTACCCGCGAGCCCATTGAGTTTTGCCTATGGCTGTATTTATGTGACCCTGACAATCTTGCTGCTGAAACAGGGTGCCAAGTCTTTGTTTAGGCTTGTGTGTCGCCCACCAGCTAGTCAGAATAAGCAACTATCGTTTGGGAGATTTTATGCAAAACAATAATTTAGCGGTTTCAATGAAGTTGGGTATGCGCCGTCTGGCGTCTGGTGTTTGTGTGTTATCGACGACTTTACCCGGCAATCAACGTTTTGCGATGACAGTCTCTTCGGTCACTTCAGTATCTGATTCACCCGCATCACTACTTGTGTGCATTAATCAGTTAGTGTCTCAACAGGGGCATTTGGCAACTTTAGGTAGCCAGTTTGCTGTTAATGTCCTTTCTACCGATCATCAGGATGTTTCCAATATTTGTGCCGGGCGCGAACCCAACCGTAATCGCTTTGAGATTGGTAATTGGGAAGACGACGATACTGGCCTGCCTGTGCTTGCCGATGCCCAGGCTGTTTTTGTCTGCCAGACTGACCAGGTAACCACTTACGGAACCCACAAGATCATTATCGGTGTTATCCATAAAGTGATTCTAAATGGCGCAGATGTAAATCCATTGCTTTATGCTGATGGCAGCTATGGTGCATTTGCGCGTCAATAACATCCGGCTATGAGCTGCCCACAAGACAATCCATCGCGTATTAGGCAGGTGAAGGTGATTGTTAAAAATTGTGGTTCAAAATGACGCAAACATTTAGCAAAAATTTACCTTGCAATATGAATATTTCGTGTCTATCGGTTGTTTAAGGTTAATAACCACTAACTCTTTATGCACACCTCATGTGCTTAAGCGCCCAAGCAGTTCATGGCTTGATCAAAAACGTGAAAAAATGAGCTTTTGATCTGGTTTTTTTGTGTAACACTATGAAAAATAAAGATATTTTCATATAGATTAAATTTTGATCAATTTGTCATTGGTACTGATTTTATAAGCCTTTGAGGCGGTTTCCCAAAAACTATCCACCAAGTTATCCACAGAAAATGTGGACAAAATTTTGATGAAGGTTTTTGTGCAAAAAAGTTACAGTTTGTGTGTTTTGTATCTTTTATGCCGTAACAGGTGACGAAATTTTTAGCGTTTTTTCTTGTTCAAAAAAGTGGATTTATTTATGAGTAAACGATTGAAGGTTGCCGTGCTTGGTGGTGGTAGTTTTGGTACGGCAATTGCCAACATCATCGCTTGTAACAACCATCAAACTTACCTGTGGATGCGCTCTGCGGAGCAGGCAGAGGTTTGTGAATCCGAGCGCCAAAATGCTCGCTATCTACCCGGTTATATGCTCCATGAGCAGCTGATAATTACCTCTGACCTGGCGCAAGCGGTGACAGGGGCTGATCTGGTATTTGTATCCATCCCCAGCCATTCATTTCGTGCGGTAACCCAACAGTTAAAACCGTTGCTGGGTGACGAGACTATGGTGGTAAGCACTGCCAAGGGGATAGAGCCGGAAGGGTTTACCCTGATGAGCCAGATTCTTGAGCAAGAGCTGCCTGGCCATCCTATCGGTGTATTGAGTGGACCCAACTTTGCGAAAGAAATTGTGCAACAGCAGCAGACCGGAACTGTTATCGCTAGCGAAAACCAAAGTGTTATCAGCTGCGTGCAGGAGACCTTGAAGTCGTCCACCTTCCGCGTGTACGCCAATCATGACCGCTATGGTGTAGAGTTGGGCGGCGCGCTGAAAAATATCTACGCTATTATTTGCGGCATGGCCGCAGCACTGGGTGCTGGCCATAATACCCAGGCAATGTTGCTTACCCGCAGCCTTGCAGAAATGGGGCGTTTTGCGCAGATGATGGGGGCCAACCCCATGACGTTTTTAGGTTTGGCGGGTGTGGGCGATTTAATTCTCACTTGTACGTCGGATTTGAGCCGGAATTACCGCGTCGGATTTGCATTGGGGCAAGGGCAAAAACTGGATGAGATAGTGGCCTCCTTGGGGCAAGTCGCCGAAGGGGTTAACACGCTCCGCCAAGTGAAGCAAAAGGCCGATGAGTTGCAGGTATATATGCCCTTGGTGTCGGGGCTTTATGCGGTGCTCTTCCAACAAAAAGCGATTGCCGAGGTCGCCCGTGGTTTAATGGTGGGCGAGCAAGCAGATGACGTTGAATATTTAAGGGGAAACTAATGGACAATGAACAATTAAAATCCAATCTCACCTCCAGTAAACACTGGTTGCGTTTGGTGTTTATGTTGCTGTTTGCGGCAGTGTTGCAACTGGCAAGTTTGGTGATGTGGGTATTGGTCGCAGTGCAATTTGTATTTTCATTGATTACCGGTGAAGACAATCAACACCTGCGTCGCTTTGGTCATTCACTGTCTACGTACATTTACAATGTATTAAAATTTTTGTGTTACAGCAGCGAAGAAAAACCGTTTCCGTTTGCTGATTGGCCTGCGAACTCAAGTGCTGAACCGGAAGTTGCTGCACAACCTGTTCAGCCTGCACTTGTGGCTGATGCTCCCGAAGAAGCCGCAAAGTAAATGACGATTTTTATTTTGCGTCACGGTCAGGCGGAAGCGCAGATCACTTCCGATGATGCGCGGCAACTGACTAATAAAGGCCGCAATGATACCGCCAGAATTGTGCAGGAGCGCATTGCGGATATGCCCCTTGTACAAATCTGGGCGAGTCCCTTGGTGCGTGCACAACAAACAGCAGAAATTGCGTTGAGTTATTTTCCCGGGTTGAAAATCCAAACGACCGATTTGTTAGTACCTGAGGCCAATCCGCAAGTGTTAATGAATTGGTTGGATAAACTCAATGCGCAGTTTATTGGCACTGATCGATCACTCTTGCTGGTGAGCCACCAGCCATTGGTGGGGGCGCTCGTCAATTTGCTGTGCGGTAAACCTGGTGATTATTATCCAATGGGTACCAGTTCCCTCGCGGCGATCCGCGCGCAAGTGGTTGCCGCCGACATGGGCGATTTACTTTGGCTGGATCACGCCTAAAATAAAACAACCGTGTTTTATTTCTTACTTCCTCAGTGGATCTTTTTATGGCGCAATCACCCGGTCCGCGCGAATTGCGTTTTACCATCAATGGAATGAATTTCGCTGCGCAGGAGTGGGGCGATTCAACACAACTACCTGTACTTGCATTACATGGCTGGTTGGATAACGCTGCAAGCTTCTTTGCTTTGGCACCGCGCTTGAAAAATCTGCATATTGTTGCGCTTGATATGGCAGGCCATGGCCAAAGTGAACATCGCCCCGGTCAAATGGCTTACACCCCTTGGGATGATATCAACGATATTCTCGCGGTTGCCGATCATTTTGGTTGGGAGCGTTTTGTACTTCTAGGGCACTCGCGCGGAGCAATTATCGGCACTCTTGCCGCAGGTACTTTTCCTGAGCGATTTATCGCGCTAGGGTTGGTTGAAGGCTTATTACCTGAACCTGCGCGCGCGGAGGAAGCCCCCAAACAACTGGCTAGCGCTATTCAGGGGTTGCGCGTCCAACAGCGAAAAATTCCCTCTATTTATCCTGATATGAGTATTGCAATCAAGGCGCGTGAGCGTGGTATGTTTCCGCTTGGGCATGCGGCGGCCAAGGCGTTGACGGAGCGCGGCGTGGTTGCGCAAGCAGGTGGCGTTTCATGGAGTACTGACCCGCGCTTACTGGCTCCCTCAATGATTAAATTATCGCGCGAGCATCTCCACGCGTTTGTCAATCAAGTTAGTGCACCGATAAAATTGCTTTTGGCACATGATGGTCTGCCAAAGCTCTATGCAAATTATTTACACGAAGTTGAACAATTCCCGCAGGTGGATTATGAGGTCTTATCCGGTGGGCACCATTTGCATATGGAGCGAGAGGTGGATTTGGTCGCAGAAAAGCTTAACCGTTTTTTTTCTCAATTCATCAAGTAAAACCCAATTAACAATAACGGCTATTGTTTAGTGAGAGCTTATGAATTTTGTACGTTTTATCAGTGGGGCGTTTTTGTTATTGATGGCCGGTGTGTTATCTGCAGCGGAATTGCCTGTGCAAAATTATCACAATGCCAGAGTGATATTTGAAAGCAATGCAGAAACGGATGAATATGTGTTGGCGCTAGGAAGTTACAAAAAAATCGCCGGCAGCTGGCGGGTAGATCGCCAGCAGCGTTTAAGTGGAACGCTTGCACGCTACACGCTGGAGTTACCGGAGGGGCACAGTGCCAGTAACGGTTTTGATTTTTATCTGGATCAATTACAAAATTTTAATTTTCGCGAGTTGTTCCATTGCAAGAGCCGCGATTGCGGAACCAGTAACTCCTGGGCCAATAATCATTTCAAGCTTCAGATGCTCTACGGGTTAGATCAGTTCCAGCAATACGGCGCTTATGAAGTGACGACAGCGGATGAAAAACCTTTCTATGTCGCGCTTTACGCCGTGCAGCGCGGTAACAAGCGCGTATATGTGCAGTTGGATGTGCTGCATGTCGATAAAATTATCGAGCTTGGTATAGCGTCAAGTCCCGAATCGATTATTAAATCACTTGAAACCAACGGCTATTATGTATTCCCCGATTTGGTGGCTGAAGATGCGCAGGGCAGTACGAATATCCAAATCAAACAGGCACATCTGCAAGCACTCATTGATGCGCTTACACAAAAAGTCGATTGGAGACTTGCGCTGGTCGGGCATGATTACGCACCAGTCCCTCTTGCACAGCAACAAAAAGATTCACTGCTTTATGCTGCGCAACTGAAAGCGGCGCTGCAAGAAAAAGGCATAGTTGCTGCGCGCATAACGACATACGGTATTGGTAGCCTTGCACCAGCGGGTAGGGGGGATAGAAGCGCCCGGGTGGAAGTTGTAAAAGTAAATGATTGATCTACAGTAGATTAATTATTTTGGATGAAAATAAAAGGCGGCATCACACAATGATGCCGCCTTTTTGTTGGGTAAGAATTATTCGAAAGTTATTAGCGCAGCAGTGATAAAAATTCATTGCGCGTGGCCTGGTTGCTGCGGAATGTTCCGCGCATGGCGGATGTTTTCATTGACGAATTTTGTTTTTCAACACCGCGCATCATCATGCACATATGTTTTGCTTCGATGATCACACCTACGCCGGAGGCCCCGGTAATATCCTGGATGCACTCGGCAATTTGTACGGTAAGTTGTTCCTGTATTTGCAACCGGCGGGCAAACATATCAACAATACGGGCCACTTTTGATAAGCCCAGCACTTTTCCGGTTGGTATGTAAGCAACATGAGCTTTGCCGATAAATGGCAAAAGATGGTGTTCGCATAGCGAATAGAGTTCGATATCTTTTACGATAATCATTTCATCCGAGTCAGACGGAAAGAGCGCATCGTTGACGACTTCATCGAGTGTTTGGTGGTAGCCGCGGGTTAAAAATTGAAAGGCCTTGGCAGCACGATCCGGCGTATCCAGAAGGCCTGGGCGGGTTAAATCTTCACCAACGCCAGCGATAATGCTCGCAAAATGTTCTCTCATTGGAATCTCCTCAAGCGGCAGCAGTGCTCTGCCTGTCACAAAACGGCAGTTTACCGCTTTCAGCCAATTTCTAGAAAACATAAATCCTGATTTGGCCGATTTATTGGGTAGAATGCCCGCTCTCTGCCCAGTCCGAGGTTTTTTATGGTTGCTTCCACTACAATTTTTGATCAAGCACGCGATGAGTTATTAACGATTCGCGATTTTTTACGCTGGGCAGCCAGTGAGTTTATCGCGGCCAAACTCTATTACGGTCATGGCACTGATAATCCCTGGGATGAGGCCGAACAACTGGTTTTACATGCAATCCATTTGGCGCCTCCACTAGGCGATGAATGGTTGGACGCTCACTTGACCCGTAGCGAGCGTGAGCGGGTGGTAACCAATATCCAGCGTCGTATCGAAGAACGTATTCCGGCTGCTTATATCACCGGCCAGGGCTGGTTTGCGGGTTTGCCCTACGTGGTTGATGAACGGGTGCTGGTACCTCGCTCGCCGATTGCCGAGTTGATCGAAAAACGCTTTGCGCCCTGGCTGGTTAACGAGCCGCAACAGATTCTTGATTTATGTACTGGCAGCGGTTGTATCGGTATCGCCTGCGCCCATGCTTTTCCCGATGCAGAAGTGCAATTGAGCGATATTTCCTACGATGCCTTGGCGGTGGCCGAGGAGAATATCCAACAGCACGGCATGACGGAGCGCATCTTTGCACTGCAGTCAGATTTGTTTGAAAACCTGCTCGGGCAGCGTTTTGATTTGATTGTTTCCAATCCTCCCTATGTCGATGCTGATGATATGGCGAGCTTGCCCGATGAATTCCATGCGGAACCCGAGTTGGGGCTTTCATCCGGTAATGATGGCTTGGATTTCACTCGCCGCTTGCTGAAGGAGGCTGCGGATTTTTTAACCGAAGAGGGATTGTTGGTCGTGGAAGTCGGCAACTCCTGGCCCGCATTGGAAGGCGCTTATCCAACACTGCCATTTACTTGGGTGGAGTTTGAGCGCGGGGGCCACGGTGTGTTTGTCTTGACTGCCCGGGATTTGCGCAATGCACGTAGTGCTGGCGTGCTCTAAGCCAATGATGCGATGCGTCTACTGGGCAAGTCACGTATAATCGGCGCACTTTTTTATTGGTCCGTTGTTGGATTCTTAGTGTCAGGAAATCCCTAATGTCAGGAAATAGCTAATGTCTGGAAATACTTACGGCAAATTGTTTACTGTGACTACCTTCGGCGAGAGCCATGGTGTGGCCTTGGGTGCGATTGTGGACGGCTGCCCACCCGGTCTTGAATTGACTGAAGCCGATATCCAAATTGATCTGGACCGTCGCAAGCCAGGCACCTCACGCTATACCACCCAGCGTCGCGAAGAGGATGCGGTGAAAATTTTATCCGGTGTGTTTGAGGGTAAAACCACTGGTACTCCGATTGGTATGTTGATCGAAAATACCGATCAGCGCTCCAAAGATTATTCCAATATCAAAGACCAATTCCGCCCCGCGCATGCGGATTACACCTACATGCAAAAATATGGCGTGCGCGACTATCGCGGTGGTGGGCGTTCTTCTGCGCGCGAAACGGCCATGCGTGTTGCGGCGGGTTCTATCGCTAAAAAATATTTAAAAGATTTTCACGGTATTGAAGTGCGCGGTTATTTATCGCAACTTGGCCCGATAAAAATTGACACTGTCGATTGGGATCAGGTCCATCAAAACCCTTTCTTCTGCCCGGACGCCAGCAAGGTGCCGGAAATGGAAGCATTTATGCAAGCGCTCAACAAAGAAGGCGATTCTATCGGTGCAAAAATTACCGTAGTGGCCACCAATGTTCCGCCGGGTTTAGGCGAGCCGATTTTTGATCGCCTCGATGCAGAAATTGCGCACGCGTTGATGAGTATCAATGCAGTAAAAGGGGTTGAGATAGGCGAGGGCTTTGGTTGCGTCGCACAACGCGGTAGCCAGCATCGCGATGAGATGACCCCTGAGGGCTTTTTATCTAATAATGCCGGTGGCATATTGGGTGGAATTTCTTCCGGGCAAGATATTATTGCGAATCTTGCGCTCAAGCCGACATCGAGTTTGCATATTCCCGGGCGTAGTGTGGATGTGCACGGCAACGCAGTTGAAGTAATTACCAAAGGCCGTCACGACCCTTGCGTTGGGATTCGTGCAACGCCAATTGCCGAGGCGATGTTGGCGTTGGTTTTAATGGATCACCTGTTGCGTCAGCGCGGGCAAAATGGTGCCGTTAAACATTCTGTGCCGGTTATCCCTGCCAGCGTGAAATAAATTCTCCAAGGGTGTGTTGGATTAGTCATCTTCGTGATGACTAATCCAATGTTTGATTCACTCCTTCTGTTGTTTCTCCTTTCAGTTATCTTTTATATGGCCCTTTCTTTTGCGCAGCAAGCAATTCCCTATTGGCGCCTGTCCGGTTTTTATTTTTTCTATTTCGCTGTCGTCGGGACTCTGATCCCTTACTGGGGAATTTACCTCAAATCCCTCGGTTATTCCTCTCAGGATGTTGGCATCATCAGTTCCATCATTATGGCGACACGTATTATCGCGCCGAATTTTTGGGGTTGGTTGGCTGATCACACACAACAGCGATTGCGCATTATTCGTTTGGGTAGTTTGGCCGCGAGTATTATTTTTGCCGGAATTTTGCTTGACCAGCGCTATTGGTGGTTAGTGTTAGTCGTGAGTTGTTATACATTTTTCTGGCATGCGGTACTGCCTCAATTTGAAGTGATTACGCTCGGGTACTTGGGTAATAACTATCACAAATACGGTCAAATTCGGTTGTGGGGCTCGGTGGGGTTTATCGCTGCAGTGGTAGGGCTCGGGTTGATATTTGATGTGATGCCAATCCGTTTTTTACCGCTGTTTATCCTCACGTTTTTGATTTTGATTTGGCTCTCCAGTCTCAGTTTGCAAGATGCAAGCGCAAAAAAATCCGATGGACAGCGGCAGAATTTTTTAAGCCTGGTGTTGCAGCCAACCATTCTGTGTTTTTTAGTCGCCAGTTTTTTATTGCAGCTCAGTCACGGCCCTTACTACACATTTTATACGCTCTATCTTGTTGAAAATTACGGTTACAGTAGCACTGCGACAGGGTTGTTATGGGCGCTTGGTGTACTTGCCGAAGTTGCCATTTTTATTGTCATGCATAAATTATTGCATCGGTTTAGCCTGCGCTCCTTAATTCTGTTTAGCTTGTTAGTGACCAGCGGGCGCTGGTTGTTAATTGCTTATGGTGCTGAATCCCTCGCGGTGTTGCTCTTTGCGCAGCTATTGCATGCATGCAGCTTTGGTATCGCCCATGCGGTTTCCATTGAGCTGGTGCGCACCCACTTTAAGGGTGCTAATCAAGGGCAGGCGCAGGCAATGTATAGCTCTTTCAGTTTTGGCGCAGGCGGTGCCGCTGGAGCATTGATAGGTGGCTTGCTGTGGGACTATAGTGCATCAACAACATTCTTGTTAGCTGCTGTGTCAGTGTTGATTGCATTCGTACTTTGTTATTTTTGGTTGCATCCTGTTCATCAAGTTGGAGGAGAGGCTCATCGTGAATAATTTGACCGTGACTCTGGTGCAGCAAGTCATTGTGCCCAATGATCCACAAAAAAATCTTGATGTGTTTGCCCAATCGATGGAGGCAATCACCAAAACAGATTTGATTGTATTGCCGGAAGTTTTTACCACCGGTTTTTGCGCGAGTGCGCGTAGCCATGCTGAAGCAGTTGATGGCGTTGCCTACGAATGGATGCAACAACAAGCCGCCAGGCACAATGCAGTTGTCACTGGTAGTTTAGTGGTTAAAGTCGGTGAGAAATATTTTAATCGTTTGGTGTGGATGTGCCCGGACGGCAGTTATAGCGAATACGATAAACGCCATCTGTTCCGGATGGCCGGCGAACATAACCGCTATGCAATGGGTAATGAGCGCGTTTTGGTTGAGTTGAATGGTTGGCGGGTGCTGCCATTAATTTGTTATGACTTGCGCTTTCCAGTGTGGAGCCGCAACCGCAACGATTACGATTTGGCGATTTATGTTGCCAACTGGCCGAGTGTGCGCGCTTTGCATTGGAATCGGCTGTTGCAAGCGCGTGCAATTGAAAATTTAAGTTACGTAGTGGGTGTCAATCGCGTAGGCATGGATGAGGCAGGGCAGCATTATGCTGGTGACTCCAGTGCCTACGGTGCCGCGGGTGAGTTGATTGCAACGAGCCAAGAGGCTGAATTAATAACGGTCGAGTTATACGCAGAAAAATTAACTGAGTATCGCGAGCGGTTTCCCGCCCATTTGGATGCGGATGAGTTTATATTGCAACGATGAATGTGAGCTTTAGCGGAGAGTACTAATCATGCCTAAAGGTTTTGGCGATAAGCTGGTGATAGCGATTTCATCGCGAGCATTATTTAATCTGGATGAAAGCCATCAGGTTTATGTGAATGAAGGGCTGGCTGCTTATGCGCAGTATCAAATTGAGCATGAAGATGAAATCCTTGCCCCTGGTGATGCATTCCCGTTAGTAAAAAAATTGTTACGCCTCAATGAGCGCTTGGGCGGAGAGCCGCGCGTTGAAGTGATTTTGTTGTCGCGTAACAGTGCGGATACCGGTTTGCGCGTGTTTAATTCAGTCGAACATTACGGTCTTAAAATTAGCCGTGCCGCATTTTGCGGTGGTACTTCACCTTATCGCTACGCTTCCGCATTTGGTTGCCATTTGTTTCTCTCTACCGAACCGGATGATGTCCGGCAAGCGCTTGACCACGGCATGGCGGCAGCGACCTTAATTGCATCGAATAACCAGGTTGATAATGAAGATGAACTGCGGTTTGCCTTCGATGGTGATGCGGTCATTTTTTCTGATGAGGCAGAGCAGGTATATAAATTACAAGGGCTATCCGCATTTACTGAAAGCGAAAAAGCGTCTGCAAAAGAACCCTTGAGCGGAGGCCCTTTCAAACAATTTTTGGCCGCACTCCAAGGTTTACAAGCCGAGTTTGGTGAAAATTGTCCGATACGTACTGCATTGGTTACTGCTCGCTCGGCACCTGCACATGAGCGGGTAATCCGCACTTTGCGCGCCTGGAATATCCGTATAGATGAATCGTTATTTTTGGGCGGGCTTGCCAAAGGTACTTTCCTCAAAGCTTATGGTGCAGATGTTTTTTTTGATGATCAACCTATGCATTGCGAGTCAGCGCGCGAGCATGTTGCTACTGGTCACGTACCGCACGGAATAGCCAATCGACCAGTTTCTTGAATGTTGGCGGCTCATGACATATACCCAATATAGGGTGTGCATCTGCTATTTTTTGGTGTTTTTGTAATATTCCTCTGCCAAATACTTTGAATTTTCGGGATATAGTCTAAAGTTGTAACAAGGCTGGCCTGTAGCACAATTAATAATTGTTGGGCACAGACGGGCAATGTGATCTATTCTAGAAGTGAATAATCTAACTTGATTTTATAACCCTGAGTTCGCTCTTGGGTTTTTCTGGTGAATGCCTTTGGCAAATTCCTCCAGTGAGTGAGCCAATCGGAGGGCTTATGAAGCTGCAACAACTACGCTATATCTGGGAAGTGGCGCATCACGATTTGAACGTGTCAGCTACTGCACAGAGTTTGTACACCTCACAACCGGGTATCAGCAAACAAATCCGTTTGCTGGAAGACGAGTTGGGAGTTGAAATTTTTTCGCGCAGCGGGAAGCATTTAACCCGCATTACCCCGGCAGGTGAGGCAATTCTCAAGACTGCGGGCGAAATTCTACGCAAAGTTGAAAGTATCAAACAGGTTGCCCAGGAGTTCAGTAATGAACGCAAGGGCACCTTGACCTTGGCGACGACCCATACCCAGGCTCGCTATGCATTGCCGCCCGTGATTGGCTCATTCATCAAGCAATATCCAGAAGTTGCCTTGCATATGCATCAGGGGACGCCGATGCAGATTTCCGAAATGGCTGCTGATGGCACTGTGGATTTTGCAATTGCCACTGAAGCGATGGAGTTGTTCAGCGATTTGATTATGATGCCTTGCTATCGCTGGAATCGTAGTGTTGTGGTGCCCAAGAATCATCCTCTTGCACAAGTGTCCAATCTGACTCTTGAAGAAGTTGCTAAGTATCCAATAGTAACCTACGTATTTGGTTTCACGGGGCGCTCCAAATTGGATGAGGCCTTTATCAATCGTGGTCTTGCACCTAAAGTGGTGTTCACTGCTGCCGACGCCGATGTTATTAAGACTTACGTCCGACTCGGTTTGGGTGTTGGGATTATTGCCAGCATGGCCTACAACGAAACGGCTGATAGCGATCTGGTTGCGTTGGACGCAAGTCACTTGTTTGAATCGAGTGTGACCAAGATTGGCTTCCGTCGCGGCACCTTCCTGCGTGGATTCATGTATGACTTTATCGAAAAGTTTGCGCCCCATTTAACTAAAGATATCATTAATGAAGCCTTTAACCGTCATTCGCGAGCGGAACTGGATGATTTGTTTGAGGATATAGAAATACCTACACATTGATCAAAATGATTACCGCAAAAGCCGAACATATGTTCGGCTTTTTTGTTAACTATCAGTCTGTTAGCGGTTATGGTTCATGCTGTTTGTGATTACCATTTCCTGATTGCAGTTTCTCTTCGTGTTATCTATTTTGCCTTTTGTTATACAATTTTATTGCTTTGTATAAGTTTTGGGTGTAAAACTTATACAGGCTTGATAATTTGTATAGGATTAATATGAGCAAAATTCCTCTCGGCGTTAGTCAATGTTTGCTCGGTGAACAGGTCCGTTTTGATGGTGGCCATAAACGCAACCGCTACCTAACCGATGTCCTTAGTGAATACATCGAGTTCCGCCCGGTTTGTCCAGAAGTTGCTATTGGTTTGGGTGTGCCGCGTAAGCCAATCCGGTTGGTGATCATCGGCGATGAAACTCGCGTGCGCGGTGTTCAAAACCCAGAGTTGGATGTGACCGATGCGCTGGTCGAGCAAGCAGAGTTTGCCGCAAAACAAATGCCTGATATCTGTGGTTATGTTTTTATGCAAAATTCGCCTAGTTGCGGCGTGTTTGGCATGAAGCGCTATCGCGATAATGGCTACACGGCTGATGGTAGGGGCCGCGGTGCCTATGCTCAACGTTTCATGGAATTGATGCCGCTTTTACCAGTGGAGGAAGCAGGGCGTTTGAATGATGCCGGGCTGCGCGATAACTTTCTGGCGCGGGTCTTTGCTTATCACGATTTCAAGACAAGCGTTGCCGCTGCCCCCACTGCTAAAAAGCTGATTGATTTCTACTCTCGCTACAAATATCAGGTGATGGCGCATCATGTGCCCAGCTATTTCACCATAGGTCGCTATCTGTCCAATTTGTCGGGGCGGGATATACAGACAAGCAGTGATGAATTTTTCCGTTTATTTATGGAGGCGCTTGCGCATCATGCCTCGCGTAAAGGTAACACCAATGCAATTATGCATTTGCGTGGTTATTTGAAAGAGCACTTGAACACCCAAGATAAACAAGAGCTGTCGCAACTGATTGATTCATACAAAGCGGGTATGGTGCCTTTGGTAGTGCCGCTGACCCTACTAAAGCACCATTTGTTAAAACTCGACAACCCTTATTTAAAATCCCAAACTTTTTGGTCGCCTCATCCGGAACGACTCGGGTTGCGTAATCACATCCTAGAGAATAGTTAGTGAGTATTATTGTTGAAACTGAAGGGGATAGTGTGTCGATAGAGGATGCCTTACCCATTCGTGAAATTTCACGCTTAACAGGTGTTAATACCGTAACCTTGCGAGCATGGGAGCGTCGCTATGGTTTATTAATTCCGCAGCGAACCTCCAAAGGGCACAGGCTTTATAGCCGTTCCGATATTGATCGCGTTAGAGAAATTCAGGTGTGGTTGGGGCGCGGGTTGGCGATTGGCAAAGTCAAGGCGTTACTTGCCGATGAGCAGCGCGGTGATTTTGTCCCGGAAATAGATTCAATTTGGTTGCAATTGTCGCAGCAAATCCAAATGACAATTACCGCATTTAACCGCAACCAGCTTGAGCGCTTGATTGAAGAAACGTTTTCGCTGTATCCAGTGCCAATGATTGCCGATTATTTGCTATTGCCATTGATAGCGGAGTTGCAAGGGGAGGAGCCTGGTAGGCCCGTGCGTCGCGGGTTTTTTGCGGCCGTGCTGCTGGAATATATTCAGGCCGCCCAATGCCGCCAACGGCAGGCAGCCCAAGGGGCGAAAATCCTGATGGTGTCAGCTACTCCGGATGAGGATTCTTTATTGCCACAAATATTGAATTATGGGCTTCTGGTGAATCAATATCAGGCTGAATTTTTGGGGTATTTGAATGCAAAGGAATCGTTACTGGCTGCAGAGGCTCTGACTGCAAAAATAGTGGTAATTATTGGTAGTGAAACCGTAAATACCAGCGAGCTACAGCTACACTTGAATCTGTTGCGGGAGCGTTCTGCCACGGCTGTGGTATTGGCGGGCAATGTAGCGCGGGTTGTTCGTGCATTAGCGCCTGAATTTAGCAGTGTCGCTTATGCTTGCGACAGCCAGCAACAAGTACTGACCACAATAAACCAATTGTTGAAGGGATGAGTCATTTGTATGACGCTTACGGTTCCGCAAAAAGTACGCAATTTGTACTTGCGTTTCGATAAAAAAATTCTCAGCTCTTTGGCGGATATCTATAGCGAAGATATTCAATTCCGCGATCCGCTCCACGCAGTTAATGGCCTCAAAAATCTCACGGACTATTATGCTGGCATGATGGATGATTTAGTCGAGTGTCGGTTTGAATTCCATCACTCTATGGAAATGACTGCGCGCGGTGAAGCTATATTGTTTTGGACTATGCATTACCGCCACAATAAATTAGCCGGAGGAAAACTTCTGGAGTTGACGGGTAACACTCATCTACTCTTCAACGATAAAATCTATTACCACCGCGATTACTTTGATGCAGGCTCCATGCTCTATGAGCATATTCCAGTGATGGGGTTTGCGATTCGACGGATAAAGAAAAAGGTGGGCGCAAAATGACCGCGCTAGTTTGGCTGCGCCATGATTTACGTATACACGATAATCCCGCCTTATTTAAAGCAGCAGAGATGGGGCAGGGCGTAGTCGCTGTTTACGTACACTGCGATGCTTATGTTCGCCTTCATACCATTGCGCCAGTACAACTTGATTTTGTGCGCCGCCATTTGCACGTAATGGCGAAAGATCTCGCCCGTCTGAATATTCCATTACTGGTTATTCGCGTACAAAAGCCGGCAGAAATCGCTCCGGAGTTATTGCGTATAGCACAGCGTGTACAGGCGGGGCATTGTTATTTCAACGCGGAATATCCCGTGAATGAATTGAATCGCGATCTCGCTGTTAATCAATTGTTGCGCGATAACGGCATCCTGGTAAAGCGCTGCCATGACCGTTGCATAGTGCCACCGGGCATGATTCGCAATGGCCAAGGTGATCCCTACAAAGTGTTCACTGCGTTTAAGAAGAAATGGCTGCAGACCGTGATGCCAGTGGCGATAAAACCATTGGGCCTGCCAGCCAAACAAACTTCGCTTGCTGGTTTAACGACTGCATCGTTTGCCGACATTAATCAATTATTTTCTACGCATGAGTTGCGCGATTTGTCGGAACTTTGGCCAGCGGGTGAAGATGAGGCCTACCGCCGGTTGGATCTGTTTATTGAAAAATCCCTTACCCGTTATCAAGATCAACGTGATTTTCCTGCGATTGATGGTACCTCAAGTTTATCGCCGTATTTTGCAGTAGGTTCCTTATCCCCTCGCCAAGCAATAGCCGCTGTACTCGCCTATACCCATGGTGAGTGGGAGGGCGGCAATACAGGCGCAAACTGCTGGATTAGTGAATTAATCTGGCGGGAATTTTATCAGCATGTAGCGGTGGATTATCCTCAGGTATGCAAACGCAAGGCTATGCAGGCACACACAGAAGCTTTCCCCTGGCGCTATGACAAAACACTTTTTGCTGCCTGGATTGAGGGAAAAACCGGTATTCCAATTATCGATGCGGCCATGCGCCAATTGAACGGGACCGGCTGGATGCATAACCGGTTGCGCATGGTTGTGGCTATGTTTTTGACTAAAAACTGCCAGATCGATTGGCGCTGGGGCGAAGATTATTTTATGGCGCAGCTCATCGATGGTGATTTTGCAGCCAATAACGGCGGCTGGCAGTGGAGCGCTTCCACCGGTACCGATGCCGCACCTTACTTCCGCATTTTTAATCCCGTTAGCCAATCTGAACGCTTTGATCCAAACGGTGAGTTCATTCGTAAATGGATTCCAGAGTTGGCGCATTTGTCGAATAAACACATTCATAATCCGCCTGCAATGAACAATTACCCGCGCCCGATTGTCGATTTGAGTGCGAGCCGAAAAGAAACCATAGCGCTCTTCGCACAGTTGCCGCCCACAGCGCATTAGTCGAGTCAGTTTATGAATGTCAGTCCTGCGCCTTACACAGTATTAATAACCGGCGCCTCTAGTGGGATTGGTTATGAGCTGGCGCTGCGCTATCTGCAGCAGGGCGCGACAGTATTGGCTCTGGCGCGTTCCGAAGAGCGTTTGGCACAACTGGCCAAACAATTTCCGCAGCAGTGTGTGCCCGTAAAAGTTGATCTTGCTGATGCCGGGGATAGTCAGCGCGCAGGGGAATGGATTAATCAACGAGTCCAACATTTGGATCTGGCTGTCTTAAACGCAGGCACTTGCGAGTACGTTGACGTAAATAATTTATCGCGCGAGCCGTTTGATAAAGTCATGGCGATCAATTGGCAAGGCACCGTCAACAGTTTGTTGTTTTGTTTGCCGTTGTTGCGCAAAAAAAAGTTACTTAAAAAAACGTTGCCTGAAAATATTTCGCAGATGCAGCGAGCGCAACTAGTGGGAATATCGAGTATGGCCAGCATTTTGCCCATGCCACGTTCACAAGCTTATGGTGCCTCGAAAGTTGCAGTTGAATATTTATTCAACTCACTGCGGGTGGATTTGGCCAACGAACCTATTGATATCACTCTGGTCCGCCCGGGTTTTGTTAAAACCCCACTCACTGATCGTAATGATTTCCCTATGCCTTTTGCGCAGACGGCAGCGGAAGCTGCAGCCAATATTATGAAAGGTATTAACAATCGCCACTGGCTGGTGCAATTCCCCTGGCCACTGGTGTGGCTGATGAATGCGATCGCCTGTTTGCCGCTGCGTGCACAGGTATGGCTATTGCAAAAAATATCACGCACTTCACCTTAAGAGTTTACGCATGACTGTCGTTGCCAGAAAAAAAATTGCCGTCATAGGTTCAGGAATCAGCGGCTTACTGAGCGGTTACTTGTTGTCTCGCCGCCACGACGTAAGTGTGTTTGAGGCAGGGAATGAAATCGGTGGCCATACGGCTACCAAGATAGTTACTGCGCCTGAAGGCAAGCTGGCTGTTGACACAGGATTTATAGTATTCAACGATCGCACTTATCCCAATTTTCTAAAATTGCTCGCGCAGCTGGATGTTGCATATCAACCTACCGAAATGGGTTTTAGTGTCGCTTGCCAGCGTACAGGTTTTGAATATAGCGGTACTTCATTGAACGGCGTTTTTGCACAACGAAAAAATGTTTTCAATATGTCCCACTTGCGCATGTTAAAAGAAATTGTGCAATTCAATACGGCTTGCACCCAGCTTTATAAAGGTAATTGTATTCCAGAAGATCAAACTCTGAGTGAATATTTGCAGTTACAAGGCTACAGCGAAAAGTTTATTCACTTTTACATCCTGCCCATGGTCTCCGCGATCTGGTCATCGCCGGTTGGAGTCGCGGCCGCTATGCCTCTGACATTTTTCGTAAGATTCTTTCACAATCACGGTTTATTGACCGTGACCCAACAGCCGCAGTGGTACACCATCAAGGGTGGCTCCCATCAGTATTTACGGCCGCTGACAGAAAAATATAGAGATACAATCTATACAAATTGCCCGGTGCTCAGTGTAAAGCGCAGTAAGGATTCCGTAGCTGTGACGACCGCTCTGTTCGGTGAACAATTATTTGACGAGGTTATTTTTGCATGTCATAGCGATCAGGCACTGAAAATACTTGCCGATCCATCACCGGCGGAATATGACATTCTTGCTGCGATTCCCTACCAATCTAATCAAGTTGTGTTGCACAGCGATACCAGACTACTGCCCAAATCGCGCAGGGCATGGGCTAGTTGGAACTACATCCTGCTGAATCATGGCGAAGATAATGTCGCGTTGACCTACAACATGAATATCTTGCAGAAGCTTAATTCTGCAACCACATTTTGTGTGACTGTGAATGCGGGAAACGCCATAGATCCAGAGAGAATTTATGGAGAATACCATTACAGCCATCCGATGTTTACGCGCGAGTCGGTCGCTGCGCAAGCGCGGTGGGCGGAGATTAGTGGCGTCAACCGCACGCATTTTTGCGGCGCCTATTGGCGTAACGGTTTCCACGAGGACGGCGTAGTATCTGCAATCCGCGTTGCTGAGACGCTGGGGGAAATGTGGTAATGACGTTCTTGCCATCTGCATCCGGGGCGCTCTATGCATAGTGCAATTTATCAGGGCAGCTTGCGCCATAGGCGCTTTTTTCCAAAGCATCATGAATTCAGTTATTCATCGACTTTGTTTTATATTGATCTCGATGAATTGCCCGGCTTGTTTGATGGCGTGAAAGGTTGGTCATATAACCGTGCCAATTTTGGCAGTTTTCGGCGTGCGGATTTTTTGGGTGATCCAGCAGTGCCCTTAAAAGAAGCTGTGCGCAGTGAAGTGAATGTATTATTGGCGTCGAACAAAGAAAATTTATTGCGCTGTCCTGACGGCGCTGTACGTATGCTGACCAATTTACGTATTTTTGGTTTTTGTTTTAATCCAGTCACTTTTTATTATCTGTTTGACGCAGGCGCTAACAAGCCGGCAATGATCCTTGCACAGGTCAATAACACTCCTTGGAATGAACGCCACACTTATCTCATTCATTGCGATGAAAGAACCGGTAAAGCCAATTCGCAATTCGATAAAAAATTCCATGTATCGCCTTTTAACCCGTTGGATATGGAATATCACTGGGTCAGTTCTGTACCTGCCGAAAATGTGCTGGTGCATATGGAAAACCATGCGCGCGTTCCAGATCCGAAAAATCATTCCACCCTGCATTCCAGCTGTCATATGGATGCAACCCTGACGCTCAAGCGCCAGCCTTGGACAAAATCGCTGTTACAAAAAATATTGTGGTTGCAACCTTGGGCTGCAATAAAAGTTCCTGTTGCCATTTATTGGCAAGCTGTGCGCCTGTTTGTTAAAGGCGTGCCTGTTTACACACATCAATCCATAAACCCTTTGCCTGCTGCGAGCAGCACTGAACTTAAAACGACAGGGGAATAATTGTGAAAACCACTAGTATCAGGCTGTTGCCAAAACATCGAGTGTCATCTTTAACACGCAACCAAAGTATCGCTCGTTCGATGTTATTTAAGTTGCTGCGCGGTTTGAAGCAGGGTTGTTTGCGCATCCATGAGCAAGGCGAGCTGTTCCAGTTTGGCCAACAAGTTGATCACACAGATTTGGTGGCCGATATTTATGTGCATGACGCACAACTTTATTCGGATGTCATCTTCGGTGGTTCGGTCGGTGCAGGTGAAGCCTATATGAGTGGTTTTTGGTCAACACCCAATCTTACCCAAGTCACACGCTTATTTGTGCGCAACATCGATGCACTTGATGCAATGGATTCAAAGCAATCGTTTATCGGACAGTATCTGTTAAAAGTCTTTCATTGGTTTAATCGCAATACCAAAGAGGGATCGCGTAAAAATATTTCTGCCCATTATGATTTGGGCAATGATTTTTTCCGCTTGTTTCTCGATAGCACCATGATGTATTCGGCGGCAATCTATCCAACACCCGATGCATCTTTAGCAGAAGCATCGGTCTATAAGTTGCAACGTGTCTGTGAAAAATTACAACTAACGCCGGACGATCACTTGCTTGAGATAGGCACAGGTTGGGGCGGCATGGCAATTTATGCAGCGCAACACTATGGGTGTCGTGTTACTACTACCACTATTTCTTGCGAGCAGCGCGAATATGCTTTGGCTAGAGTGGCCGAACGGGCTTTAAGTGATCG
>NZ_JBRFPI010000014.1:0-24141 GCF_053579595.1 Cellvibrio sp. | reverse complement strand
CAGTGGATCGAGAATGCCAATTCTTGCTTCTACTGCTCCAATGTTGTTCATTATGTGACTATCAATCCTTTAAACGCTCATTTAATTGAAGAACCGCCATCGTAACCAACCGCTCACACCGATCAAAATATTGCTCATTTGCATTGTAAGGATCATGCAAATAGGCCATTGGCAGTGGCAACCACAAACCCGCCAGCGTGATTTGCACAGGTGCCTGTGCAAAGCGATGCTCTAAAGCCCAAATATGTTTCGGCTCCATACCGATGAGCAAATCACCTGCTTGCGGTTGATATTGATCTACTCGCATAGTTTTGTGTTGGGTTAGCTCATAGCCATGTGCCGATGCCCATGCGACTGCGCGTGGATCTGCCGGATCATTGCCGCGCGTATCCAACCCGAAGGAGATGCTCGGCAGATTGTGTTTGCGTGCTACCGCCTCCGCCAAAGGGCTGCGGCAAATGTTGCCGTGACAGACAAATACCAATCGTGTCACTTTTGTAAAATCAATTTTTTTCAATGCGCGATAGGCGCCTAGCATTCGCATAAATTCAAAGCGAACGTAACGCAACAAGCCACGCTTGGAGCCGTAATGATTTTTAATTTTTTCTGATATTGTCACTGGCCAACCTGTTCTTTAATACGTGTTTTGGTATAACACCTTAAGTGCTAATACCCAGTAATTTGCTGTAATGCTTTTTGTAGGCGCTGAGCATTACGCTGAGTGAAAATGTATTGCACATGTGCTCGTAACCCGCTTCTGCCAAGCGCTTCGCCTCACCGGGATTGCTTAATAAATACTTGATTGCGGCCGCCAATTCCACCGGTGAGTTCACCGGAACGAGGTAGCCGGTACTATCGTGCGTAAGAATTTCTTCCGGCCCGCCACAGCGGGTTGCTATAACAGGCAAATGACTTGCCATAGCTTCAATGGTAGCGATGGAAAACCCTTCTGAACTTGAAGAGAGGACAAATAAATCCATCTGCGCAAGAAATTCAGGAGTGTTGTCGTAAAAGCCGATGAAGTGCATTTGTGCTGTGACACCGAGCCTGTGCATTTGCTCATTGAGCTGTTCCATTAAATCCTTTTTTTGATGCCCGGCAATGACAAAATGTAGCTTTGGATTTTTTAATTCGGCAACGGCGTCAATCAAGGCTTGGTAGTTTTTGGCGGGGCGAATATTGCCAAGGCTGCCAATCAATATCGCATCAGCAGGAATGTGTAGCTCGCTGCGCAATCTTCCTGTCATCTTGGTGTGGTAGTGCTGCTGCTCTACGCCGTTGTAGATAACGGCAATTGCATCGGCAGAAAACAGACCACGGGCTTGAATATATTGCGCAAGGTCGCGGCTGACGGCAATTAACTGGCTCACGCCCATGCGCATAATTTTTTGTTTAATCGCCACAAAACGTTCATTGGGGTTGATATCTACCCGCCCATGCAGTGTGGCAATCAAGGGGATGCGCATGAATAGGCAGAGAATGGAGTAGGTCAGCGTTGAGCCTAATAAATGGGCATGAACCAGCGCTGCGTTTTCGCGCTTTAGCAGCTTGTATAACTGCCAGTAATAGGGAATGGCAAAAAAACCGTAGGGCTTGAGAATATGGTAGCGAATGCCGCGCTGTTTTAATTGTGCTTCAACCCAACCCGGCCCTTTGATAATGGCAAGATTGTCATAATTTTCCAGTTGCAACTGCTGGGCAATATCGAGAAAAACAGTTTCGGCACCACCGGGGCCGGTAGTGTCAATCGCGTGAATAATTGTGTGTTTTTTATCGTTCATAACCATGATCTTTCAGTGACAAGTTCCTTCCGACGATAACAAAAGTTTGAGAGGACGCATTCTATCACCATCTTGTTGCGCGCTTGTGGATTTGTTAGCCAATCCGTATCATTCGCGCTGCGCGCTGTTTTTATCTGATGCCGTTTGCACAATGATTTTATGCTGGTTAACTAAGGCTGGTTGCAGTGACATGACACACTTAATTCTTGTTCTTGATGCAGCGCAGCGCAGCGCTTTGGCGGTGACCCGCTCACTGGGAAAGCTCGACAATATCCAGATAGTCACGTCGGATTCATCGACCTTTGCCTTGGCCGCCGCATCGAAATATTCACAGGAATATTTGCAGTCGCCCTGCCCTTCAGCGGAACCCGAGTCCTATATCCAGTGGCTGGAAAATATTTGTACCAGCCGTCAGTTTGCACTGGTGATTCCAGTAACCGAAATCACCAGCCAATTACTCCTGATGCACGCCAGCCGCCTGCCCCATGTGCGCTTAGCGTTTGCCGATTACAATACAGTGATGTCGCTGGCTGATAAATATCGTTTGCTTGAACAAGCAAAAGCCTGCGGTGTACCTGTTCCTGAATTTACCCTGTTCGATAATGCCGCTGGCGCTGATGCGAGCCAGTGGTCTTATCCGTGCGTGATCAAGCCTTGTCTATCAAAAATTTTTACACCCACAGGCTGGATCGCCACAAGCGTAAAGGTGCTGCAATCAGAACAGGATTGGCAGCGCGCACGTACTGCTGCACCTTATCTGGAACAGTATCCATTTATGCTGCAAGAATTTATTCCCGGTAGCGGCGCAGGTGTTTTTTGTTTGTATAACAAAGGCCAGGCAACCCAATTTTTTGCTCACCGACGCCTGCGCGAAAAGCCACCGCAAGGCGGTGTGAGTGTGTTGAGTGAAAGTGTTGCTATTGACCCCACGCTGAAACAGTACGCACAGCAGTTGCTGGACCATGTGCACTGGCACGGGGTGGCGATGGTTGAATTCCGGATAACGCCGGATGGCCAACCCTATTTAATGGAAGTGAACACGCGCTTTTGGGGTTCATTGCAATTGGCGATTGATGCAGGGGTCAATTTTCCTGCCCTGCTGGTACAGCATGAGTTGGGCATAGCAGGCGAGCCTTCGACAACGGAATACCGCAAAGGGCAGCGTTTGCGCTGGCTGTTGGGTGATCTGGACAGTCTTTATCTGTATTTAAAAAGTGCTTATCCGCTTGCGCAAAAAATGCAGCGTGTGCTGGCCTTTTTTGCGCCCACTGCATTTTTTAAAACCCGTCATGAAACCAATCGCTGGGGTGACTTGGGGCCCGGGTGGTATGAACTGAAAACCTATGTGCGCCAGCTTTTAGGGCGGCAGTAGCATCTTGCCCACAAAGAATTACCACACAAAAATGAATGGCGACTAAACTTTAATCACTATGAAACAGCTACTCAAACAGATCGCCACGCGCGGCGCCAACTATTTCGGCCCCCACCGGATGAATTGGTTGCAGCAAGATCCACAACTCTGGGTGCTGATGTATCACCGCATATTGCCGCACACGGATATCCGCTTCCAGCTGGAAGAACCGGGCATGATTATCACCCCCGACACCTTCAGCATGCACCTGCGCGAATTAAAACGGCATTTTGATCTGATGGATTTTTCCGAGTGGCTGCGCTTGCGTGAAGCGGGCGAGCCTTTGCCGCGCCGCGCGTGCGTAGTGACCTTTGATGATGGCTGGTACGATAACTATGAATACGCTTTGCCGATTATCAATGCTGAAGCTACGCCGGTAACCCTGTTTGCGGTGGTAGAAAAAATTGGCACTGAGTTTCAGTTTTGGCCCAACATTGTGAGCGCGTTGCTGCACAGCAATGCACTCAGCGCACTGCAACAGCAACCGGTGTTTGCGCGCGCACTGGCACAAACAGGCACCGGTGGTGATACCAAAAATCGCGAATTTATCGCCGCCGTTATTAAAGCGCTCAAACAATCCAGCGATGCCGATATTTTTGCTGCGCTGACCGCACTCAATTGGCAAACACTACTAACGTTTAGCATGCCGCGCGGCTTGATGACCTGGGATGAACTGCGCAGCATGACGCAATCCGGCCTCGTCAAAATTGGTTCGCATACCTGCAATCACAAACGGTTGAATGCCCAGCTCAGCAGCGATGAAATTGCACATGAAATTGTCGCCAGTAAAGCGCTGTTGCAAGCACAGTTACCTGATGCGGTAGATATTTTTTGCTTTCCCAACGGGGATTACAATCACACTGCGTTGGATGCTGTCACGGCCACGTATCGCGCTGCCGTTACCACACAACGCGGCATTGTGAACGCCGCACGCACGCCCGTACACCAACTGTGCCGTATTGGTGTACACGAACAAGTGAGCAATACACCGCGCCTGTTAGGTGCCCGCTTGTCAGGCTGGGTGTAGTTGATTCACTGAATTTTTTATTACATGGAATTAATGGTTGATGAGTAGATTGCTGCAATCGACATTAACATCGCCACGGTTGACACGGCTGATGAATTTTTTGGTGGGACATTACGTCACCATCTATATGATTCATCGCCCACAACCTGACAATGGTGCCTATGAAGGGCTTGCGCCAAGGCTGCTGGATGACTGCCTTAACTATGCGCGAAAAAGCGGTTTTGAATTTGCCTCTATTGATGAGGTAGTTGCCGATGCCTTGGCTGGCAATAAACGTGAGCGGCCAACGATATGTTTTACCCTGGATGACGGCTATCAGGATCAAGTGGATCAATTGGTGCCGGTGTTATTGCAACATGATGCCAAACCGACGCTCTACACGATTATCGATATGGTTGACCGCCGCGATTGGCCTTGGGATGCAAAATTAAATTACGCTGTATGGAGCTCTGCACTCAGCCAGGTGGAATTTCAATATCAGCAAAAACAATTCAAGCTCGACTTAACCAATCCTGTGGCTCGCACACACAGCCGCCGCCAACTTACTCGTTTTGGCAAAACACTTAGCTCAGCCGATTTGGAGCAATTTGTACAAAATGCAGTGGCGGCGCTCGCAGTTGAACTCCCGACAACTGCACCGGCAACCTATACGCCAGCGTCTTGGGAGAGTTTGCGTGCAGCAGAGTTGCAAGGGTTGCGCATAGGCTCACACGCCTGCAGCCATCAGGTTTTTGCGGCGCTATCGGATGCGCAAATCAGCGCGGAGTTAGCGCGCGCTAGTCAACGGCTCGCGCAGGAAATAAAAAACCCCTCTCGGGTTTTTTGTTACCCATCAGGCACAACACAAGATTACTTACCGCACCAAGCTGAGTTGGTAAAAGCGGCAGGATTTATTGCCGCAGTGACGGCTATGCCAGGCAATATGCGCTTACAGCACATTCAGGAAAAGCCACTGCATATTAAACGCCACAGTTTCCCAAACAGTTTTGATAAATTTGTCAGGTACTCTTCCTGGCTTGAATATATTCGCAGCTCTATTTAACAGGTTTGCCCGCGTTATGAATTTGCCATCGGCACTGCACAGCGAACTTAAATCGCTGAAAGTTGAAAAAGGCATTATTTCCGGAAAGTTTAAACACTTGCTCAAGGATAGCCAGGAATATGCACAGCAATTGGAATTGATGAAAGACATTTCCCTGCGAATCAAGCAACTTGAAAGCGCGCTAAAAGATGCCGAAGCATCCACTACCACCGGCCATTCGCCTACTGCATCAACCACACCGGTATTCCCTGTTCTTGATCAGCACCACTGTTGGGATAACGCATTTACGCTATCCGTTGATAACCTTGCAGCTGTGCCAGATTGGCCGGCATTTGTGGCGCAACATATTTATGCACTACCGAGTCACAATCCCGCTTGGGCAGAGGTGATTGAGCAAAGTTTTGGGCACTCTTCGCTGCTGGTCTGCGCGCGCGATAAACAAGGTAAATTATTGGGCGGCATTCCTGTTACGGTGTTTTCATCGCCATTATTTGGGAAATTCGCGGTTTCAATGCCATACCTGAATTACGGCGGTATTGTGTGCGAATATTTTAATATTTGCCTGGCGCTTATCGATAAATTACGCGCACTGCGCACA
Source organism: Cellvibrio sp. (assembly GCF_053579595.1). Taxonomy (NCBI): domain Bacteria; kingdom Pseudomonadati; phylum Pseudomonadota; class Gammaproteobacteria; order Cellvibrionales; family Cellvibrionaceae; genus Cellvibrio; species Cellvibrio sp. Next base: position 18,282 of record NZ_JBRFPI010000014.1, on the reverse strand, counting down.
GAGCTGGGATTGCGCCATATTGAGGTACGTAGCATTTATCCCGACCTCGGGGACAATCCTTCCACCAAAAAAGCGTCCATGATTTTGCCATTACCGGCAAGCGATGCAGAGCTGGATAAAATGCTGGGCAGCAAAGTGCGCGCCCAATATAAAAAGGCGGATGAATTTTTACCGGAATGTAAAATTGGAAAAATGGAATTGCTGGAGGATTTTTATCGTGTCTTCGCGCGCAACATGCGCGACTTGGGAACGCCAGTGTACGCCAAACAATGGTTTGCAAATATTTTGCAGCACCCGGATTTACATGCATCACTACTGATTGTATACGTCAAACACAACCCCGTTTCCTGCGCTTTTTTGGTCAATCATGGCGAGCTGATGGAAATTCCCTGGGCATCAACCATTCAATCCGCCAACAAGTACAACGCCAATATGTGGATGTATCGCAAGGTGCTTTCGTTCGCAATAAACCAGGGCTGCCACTATTTTGATTTTGGCCGATCAACATTGGATGCCGGCACATTCAAATTCAAAAAACAATGGGGAGCAGAGCCCTGCCAGAATTATTGGTACACCCTGCTGCCAGAAAACGCGCAAAAACCTGAGCTTAACCCCGACAACCCGAAACTTAAAATTTTTATTATGCTTTGGAAATGGCTGCCGGTATGGCTGACAAAAATTATCGGCCCGACAATTATTAAAGGGATTCCCTAGGCGCTTTCATTCGTTGCAAAAAGTCATTCATGTAATACAAACTTTTTAGCATTGGGTTTCTCACTAACATCAAACTCGCAAAATGGGCGTGGTGAGTGGCGAGTGATTGTTTGTAATTGGAATTCTTGCCGTTACCCGCCATGAAATCATAATAAATGGCATCGGTTGTAAATGCCTTTTCTATTTGCATTCCCAGATGCAAGGTGCCCAGCGATATTCCATCCTGAAATTTTTCAACATATCCCGATTGGATATTATAAATTCGCTGCCGGTAGTAAAGATCCAAAACTGCCGAGACAGGCTTGCCGTTGCAATAAATAACTGAGAGATCCGGCTTTCCACCCACATCGGCAATGCGCTGTAAAAATGTGATGATTTGTTTTAAGTTGCGCCCTTGATAGCATGGTTTATCCCAGCGCTGCAGATGAAACTCATTGAGGATACGAATAAACCCATCCAAATCTGGCCACAGATTTTGCTGGCTAATATCACCGATCGCATACAGCTTTTTACGCTTGTTAAATAACTTCAAGCGCGTGTTACTGCCGATATGTTTTAGATAATTATCGAAACTATTTTCCTGTAAACGCACCGCGTAACTTGTCGCGACGTCCCGCACCAATACTTGCAAACCTTTGGCTGTTGCGGCGTTGACCAACGCGGCATATTCTGGTGTGGCGGACATAATGTCGGGAAGAAATAACTGACTCCACGGATGATCAAGGGCAGCGGCAATAAATGTCTCCGCTTGCTGATTGACCAGCATGAAATACTCGCTGCGCAAACTTGGGCTGGCACTGGTGGACATACCCGCAGGAAAAAGTGTTTGAAATGAAAGGAATGACGGCTTTTTTTGTTGGTAGGAATAAAATGTCTGCTGGTCATTGATCCCTGGATGCTGATCTCCAACCGCTATAATAGCGTTGTGATCTGCCCATGCATTTTCCCAGGCCTCCCTCCATTCCCGAGTAGAAAAAATCCCTGGACAATTTGCTGCGGGAAAGTAATCGCTCATGACATGGATTCGCTATAGACAAAAAATAGCGAGCAGTCGTAAAACTGCTCGCTAGTTTTTATTAATTACTGACGGCTTTGTGCTTCTTTAAGATGGTATTGCATCTCTTGATTGTCCGGCTCCAGAGCTACCGCTTTGGTGAGCAGCTCAATACCTTTTTGCAAATCGCCACGCTCCACCAGGATCCAGCCGTAGGTATCAACAATGGCTGCAACATTAGGAGCAAGTTCATAAGCCCTTTTAGCATACTCAAGTGCCCGCGGATCTTTGCTTTCATAATACATCCACGCCAGGTTGTTCAATGCCGCAGGCATTTGCGGATTTAACTCAACGGATTTTTCATACCAGGCAATGGCTTGTTTGGGATCATTCTTACCCTGCGCACTCACAGCCAGCAACAACGACGCCCTGTTGCTCTTAGGTAATTTCTCATACCAATCCGCAAGGAAGGCTTCTGCTTTTTCTTGATTGCCGCCCTTGTGATGAAAACCGTAAATTTGTTCAGCAACAATTTCCATCGGCTTGGCTGCCCAGGATTGCATGTACAGCTGAAAACCTTCGTCTTTTTTATCTTCTGCAAAACGAATCAAACCTTGCAGGAATAAACGCTCAGCTTCGTTCTCTGGAGTTTTGACAAATTGGTCGAGCAGCTTTTGCGCCTCTTGAATATTCTTGGCGCCAATTTCTGTCTCAATCAATACTGCAAGGTAATCGGCATTTTCAGGAAATAATTTGATTGCCTGCATTAAACTTTCGCGTGCTTCAGGCAGTTTATTTTGTCCCCGGAGCTGAACACCCTGTAAACGGTAGAGATTTGCCGCAATTTGTTTGATGTTGGTTGCGTTATTACTACGCTCCAATGCGATATCAATATGTTTTATTGCCTCAGAAAATTGGTTTTTTCCGACATACAATTGTGCCAGTACAACCGATGGTTCCCATTTGCTGGTTTTCCCTTCCAGATCACGCACAAACGAAAACGCTGATTCCTCACGTTTTAGCTTGCGCATTTGCGCAAACCAGCGGGCATATCCGATAACCATACTTGGATCTTCTTCAAGAGCCAATTGCCAAGCGGTAATTGCTTTTTGCGCCATCTCTTGCGTTTCATAAACCTGCGCCAACCCAGCGTAAGCAAATTGCTTTTCTTTGCTATCTTTTACTGCAATAGCCTTTTCAAACTCTTGCTCAGCAGCCGAATAGTTTTTTTGCTGTAACTGATACCAACCTGCAAAAAAGTAACCGCGGGAATTTTGCGGGTCTTTATTTTTAAACGCCGTTATTTCTTCTTCCAACTTGTCGGTTTGGTTATCGTTGAGCAATGTTTTGAAATACGCTTGCTGGATATAGAAGTCTTCTGGCTGCTCCTGATAGGCTTTTTGCAACTGCGCCACTGCCTGCTCTGTTTGTTTTAACAGCAGATGGCGCTTCGCCAACGCAATGCGGATACGCTGTTGTTTTGGCTCAAGTGCCAAACTTTTTTCCAGCGCTGTCGCGCCCTCCGCACTTTGTGGATCTTTATCGAGCAAAGCCAGACCATAGGTGGCCAATACAATATGATTGTTCGGTTGGCTATCTGCCGCTTTCTTCAACAACGCAATCGCCTCATCCATTTGGTTATTGCGAAACTTCACCAATGCAGCAGCTTGCAGAACCGACGGTGTGGCAGTTTCCGGATCAATAAATTCATCAAACAGATCTGCTGCTTGTTGGTTGGACCCTTGTTGATATTCGACCATACCCAGGAGAGTTGCAGTGTTTTTATCGTTGGGGTATTGCTCACGTAATTCACGCAAAATAGCTTCTGCTTCAGTAAATTTCCCTTGCTGGTAATACTCCATCGCTTCACTGAAACGTTGTTGGGCCGCATTACCTTCAGGGTTGGACTCTGCCAATAATTTTTGGTAGGTATACGCCTCGCTAGTGCGCCCTTGCTGGATCAAGGTATCCGTTAATAAACTGATAATTTGCCCTTTGCGACGACTCAGTATGTCAGTGTTTTTCAACAAGCCGAGTGCTTTGGTGAGGTGTTTTTCTGCCCCATCCAAATTGCGCAGAAAAATATTTACACCAGCCATCATAGTCAAGGCATCGATATTATCAGGAGTGGCCGCCAACACTTCAGTCAAGGCAGACTGAGCATTCTCGAGCTCACCTTTTGAAAGCAAATAACTCGCCTCGATGTATTTTGCTTCAGCATCACTACCACCCAAGGCTTTAAACTCTTTCAGCGCTAACTCATATCCATCTTTATTACCCAAACTAATGTTTGACATAGCGCTTATCCACGCCTGACGCTGTTTGGCTTCAGGATTGCTAGCATCAGCGGGGTAGGTATTTACGGTATTGATTGCCGTCAGGGATTTTTTATTAAGAAAATAGGCATATGCCAATTCAGTCGCTACTGCAGGATTTTTCTTTACCACTTGCTCCAGCAAACTTTGAACTGAGGCATAAGAGCCAATTTCATTGTAGATATGCGCCAAAGCAATATAACCATCCGCCGAGTCTGGTGTCAGTTGGATAATATTTTTGGCTTCAATAATGGCCGCACGGTATTGACCTTGCTCCATATATACTTTGGCCGAGCTTATATGCCGTTGCGCCTGCTCCTGGCTTTCCTCTTGTTTATCACTGCACGCAATCAAACCGGCGCAAAGTGAAATCAGTATTATTTTAAAAAAACTCTTCATTTTCCCCACCCGTGTTTCCATTTTGTTTTCACCAGTAACCCAGCCTGACCACCAATTGCTATGCTTTGTATTGCACCCATCAAAATACATATTCCAACTCGGTACCATATATATTCTCTTGGTAATTATTTATTTCCCCTTCGCCATCTCGCTCTTCCTTGCGGGAAAACAATCGGATGTCAAATCCATTATTAAACCGATAGGCATATTCCAGGGATAAATAATCCGTCGTGTATTCTCTATTAACCTGATTAACATCTTGATCGTATTTTGATTGATCCACTCGCAGCGTCAATTTAGCAGCACTCGACAATGAATAGACAAACGCCGAACGAACATAGTTGTTGCGCGCTTGCTCATCACGCTCAAGATATTCATCATCAACTAAAGAAGCGCCAACCGAAAACGTACAGCGATCGCAGATTACGTCTGTACTAAAATCCAGCGCCACATTGCGCCTATCAATTTTCCCCAAATTTTGTGACAAGCCATCGCTACCCGGTATTGGATTTTCATTACCCAAATTACCATTGCCAAACGATGAATCTGTTATCTGTCGATCAGCGGACGCGGTGAAAAGATGGTACCCACTGGCGTAACCCAGGCTGATGCTATAGCTAGGAGCACTCTGTTTTTCACCGGTCTCGGGAGAAATTTCGTTGTATCCTACTTGCAAACTGTAATCCAGTTTGCGCAGCTGCACCTGATAAGAAAGCGCTGTATTCACCATCCGATAATCAGCATCAGGCTGCTGATCGAAACTCACATCCATTTGTTGCGAACTTAACATCATCGCACTGGTTTTGGAGGTGACATGAGCCCACCCAAAGGTAGCGCCATTGCGTTTTGAATCCTGACTGCCATCGGCTTCTATGAAGCGCACTTTTGACGCTTGCCCCTGCAGAAAAATTCGATCAGCGCCGGATAGCCTTTTGCGGATGATTGGCCGCGCTGAAATCATTTCACGCTCTTGCTGGTTTTCCAACAAGGTCACTTCCTCAGGTGACCGGAGCAACATGCGCCGGGAATGCTCTAGCTCCAACGCCAGGGGATCAGCCTCTTTACCAAAAACCAAAATTGAGCTGCCATCGGCATACTCTTCATCGGCCTGTGATTGCTCGGAAAATTTTTGTGCATGAAGCTGATAATCGACATCAGCATCCACTAGCCAATTGCTGTAATCAGCTACCAGCCCCAACCCATAAATATCCTGCCGCTCCTCTATGGGATCCAGCAATGTTTTTTCGGCGTTGTCCGTCATCAAACTGCCAGCCGAAATAGAGGCACTAAATTGGTTTTCTTTTACAGGAGCTTCGTACAGCTGGTTGGCGTGCACCTGGTTAAACGCCAATAGCATTAACGACAGCCTGGTGACGGGAAGTAATTTTATGATGTTCATAACCCGCCTCACTGATCAGTTGTTGAAGACGACACCTGCAAATTTTTCTTTGCCTACTGCGTCCACAGCAGAAAGCACCTCATCAGTAACCACTTTGCCAAACGGAACAACAAGTAATGCATGATCGCAATAACGCGCCAAGATTCGCGCTTCGGTTGACTGCTGAATTGAGGGCGCATCCAATACAATAAAACGGTCGGGATAACGCGATTTTATTTCAGCTACCAACACTTCCATCCGCTTGGAGTTAAAAAATTCAGCAGCAGAGTCGCTTGAGCCGCCAGAAGGAATAACGCGCAAACGCTCGACGCCCGTGGGATAGATAATATTTTTAAGCGGAACTGTGTAGTCAGTTAAATAATTTGACAGGCCTGACTCAATATTAGAGGTGACATATTTCCCCACGTCCGAGTTGTAGGGATTGCAATCTACATAGAGTGCAGTCTTGTGTTGATCAAGAGCGAAAGTGGCAGCCAGATTAAAACTGAAATAACTGGAAGCTACATCAGCTGCAACTGATGACACCAGCACAACCATATTGTCAGAGTGATGACGTTGCAAAAGACGAATACGCACTTCCCGAAATGCATTCAGCACTTCACGCTGGCGCATACCCGTAAAGACAATTTTTTTCTCGTACAACTCTTCTTGCGACCAGAGCAGAGGCATGTCCATATTTTTAATTTTTTCGCGCTTGCGATGCTCCAGAACTGCATTTTTTACGAGCTGGTCGCTATCCTCTACCAATGCATCAACATCTTCCATTAATTGGCTTAGGTTTTTTTCTTTGCGTTTATCCATCATCATGCCCTGAGTATTCACCAGATTAGCCCTTGACCAATTGCCAATAAATTGCGATCGCCAGATAACAAATCATGCCAACACTCGCAATTGAGAAAATCAACAGCACATCTTTTTTCAATAACCGCTCCCCTATTGGCGATTTGTAATGGGGGATAACACCAATAACTTCGATATCCGCTGGCAACTGTTTTTGCAAAACCCGTGCAGAGCGCAGATGAGGATCAACCATCACAAATAGCAGCAGCAAACCAATTGGTGCCAGTAGCCCAAAAATAGGGCCGGCAAATGCAAAATGGATAAAGTGCAAACCAGAAGGCTTTAGCGGAAAACTGGCGGGTTCTTGAATGCGATAGGAAACGCCTTGACCTTCAATATCCAGCGTCATAGAAACCCGTGCCGATTCTTTACGTTGCAGCATTTCATCGTAAACCTTCTTGGTTACATCATAGTCGCGTGTCAACTCTGAAAGCTCGGCCTGACTAGCGGCGATGCGCTGCTGACGGGCAAACTCCTCTTCCTGCAGCACCAACAGGGATTGCATGCGTCGCTTCTGAGCGCGCAACTCAACCTCAGCATCCGCTGCCTGTTTACGCAATTCTTCATAGAGCGGGTTTTGGACTTTATCGCCGCTACCAAAAACATCGCCAGACGATTGAAGTTTACTAATAGCGGTATCTAACTCCGCAATTTGCGCACGCAGGGAGACTACATCAGGGTAGTTCTCCTGATAACTTAGCAACATTTGCTCCAACTGCGCATTCAAGGTTTGACGACGCTGATTCATCTCGTCAACCTGGCCTTTTGCTTTTAAATATTGACCTTCATTATTGAGCTGTTGCTCAATAGAATTAATGCGTGACTGGGTCTCCTCGATTGCTATCTTCAAGCTTTCCAGCTCCTGACGCAGCTGTCCTATACGCGCACTGACGGACTCCTCGCTGCCATCGGTATTTTTTGATTTAAATTCCTTTAGCTTTTCTTCAGCGGATTCCAATTGGCGCTTGTAAGTTTGCACCTGCGCATCAATAAAGTTATAGGCACCGACACTTTCATCGCGCTTACGCTTGGCAATATCTTCGATAAAGACATTAACGACGGCATTGAGGATTTCAAAGGAGCGATCGGGATTACCTGCGGTATAGCTGATCTGCACATAGTTCTCATTGCGTTCGCGCGCAATGACTATCCCTTCGCGCAATCGTTTGACCAACGCATCCTGTTCATCAACAGAGGAGGAATTTTTCAACAAGCCTGCTTGTTTAGCCGTTTCCAACAAAATCCGCCGCGTATAAATCACCTCACTCGCCTGCTCGGAGCGATCAATTTTAGTGATCTCTGCACGCCCTTTAAGCAGCGGCTCGATAATGTTGGTTACATCCGCAAACAAGACTACTTTGGTAGTGAAGCTTTTTGGCCACACTAGCCCAACAGCAAGAAAAACGTAGGCGACCACCAAAAACAATAACACGCACCAAAACCGCAAGCGGATCAACTCAGCACGCAACGCCGCCAATAAATCTTTCAGGTATGCTTTATCCATGTGCTATCTCAATTCGTTAACCAACAATTTCAACGATCACTTAAAAATTTCGCTCTGGAACAGTAACTATGTCCGATGGCTGCAGGGTGTAGTTAGTTGCGACATCGCCGTCATTGATAAGATCATCCAATTTGATTGGATAGACTTTCAATTCGTTATTAACCTTGCGGTACAGCTTGGCTTTATTCGCAGATGCAAATTGATTAGGTCCGCCAGCCAGCAACACCAGATCGAGCACAGTCATACCTTCGCGGTAGGGAATAGATTGCGGGCTCGCAACTGCACCGGTGATGCGCACACGGCGTTGGAAATCGGAACTGCTGGGGTTGGTGACTATCACTGTTACCTGTGGACTGCGGATATAGGTAGTGAGACTCTTGGTGATATTTTGTGAAAGCTGTTCGGTAGTCATGTCAGCCGCCATGATATCGCCAATCAACGGCATTGAAATTTTGCCATCGGGACGAACCGGTACATTGAGTGACATTTCGGGATTGCGCCATACATTAACTGATAACGCATCGCCTACACCTATACGGTATTCGGCCAAAACAGCGGCATCTGCCGCTTCTGGATTACTCACGGCTTTGTTGTTACTACACGCCGACAGAAAAACCACTGCCAGCATTACGCCTATAGCTGTCATACATTTTTTCATAGAGCCTCCCTCTATCAGTAACCAAGAGACCAGCCAATCAACACAGCACTAGTCTTAGTGAACACCCTTACCTAATAAAATAATTTCTACCGTTTGGATCATGATCAACATGTCCATAAAAAAGCTGTGATTTTTGGTGTAGTACAAATCGTATTGCAATTTGTTTTTGGCATCTTCCACTGAAGCGCCGTAGGGATATTTCAACTGCGCCCACCCCATCAACCCAGGCTTTACTTTATGGCGCATCTCATAAAAAGGAATTTGTTGTGCAAGATCGGTTACAAACTCAGGGCGTTCAGGGCGAGGCCCAACAAAACTCATATGACCAGCAAAAACATTATACAGCTGTGGCAATTCATCCAGTCGGGTATTGCGGATAAATGCACCTACACGGGTAACCCGCGCATCATTTTTTTGCGCCCATACGGCCCCATTTTTTTCTGCATCCTGGCGCATACTGCGAAATTTGTAGATGCGAAAACTACGCCCATTGAGACCAACCCGCACCTGGTGATACAGCACCGCTCCCGGGCTTTCCAGTTTCACCGCTAGTGCAGTAAGCAGCATGAACGGCCAGAGCACGACAAGAAAGAGCGACGCCAGAATCAGGTCGAACAGGCGCTTGGCAAGCATACGCCGTTTGGAATATTTAAAACCATCTGAAAATAACATCCAACCCGGTTGCAGTAACGATATATCAATCTTGCCCAGTTCGCGCTCGCAAAAACTCAATGCGTCGCAAGAGGGGATGCCTGCAAGTTTGCAATCGAGGAATTGGCTGAGCGGGAAAACATCACCACCCGAACGGCGACGCTCATCTGGCGAAATAACAATTTCGGAAATCTGGAATTGTTTGGTAAAAGCCAACCAATCTGAAGGCTCAGGAATTAACAGGGCAGAACTAACTTTGGTAGGCTCGCTACCGCTTGGAATACAGCCGACAATCTTGACCCCCAGAACATCCACATCCGGCGTAAGATCGGACAACAGTTTTTCTGCACGGGAACCAGCACCGTAAATCACAACACGGCGCTTGAGTTGGCCGACATCGACAATTTTGACAAAAATCCAGCGCGATATGCAGACCAGCAAAGTGGACAACAACACACACCAAAAGATCATCGACTGATTAATAAAATTGCCGTCGAACAGCAGGTTTATCAGGTAAAGGGCCAAACTACCCAACAAGAAAAAACTGACCATGGTGCGCAGCACCATACTGGAGTAGCCCTCGCGAATCAGTGCAGTGTAAACCCCCATCGACAAGGTGCAGCAACTCAAGACCAGAGATAAGATGATGATTGGCATCCAGCGAATTGTTTTATCGAATTCATCAGCGCTGGCCTGCACACCCAAATACTGTATGCCCCAGGCAACACCCGCAACGATAAGCGCATCCACAACCCCGAGATAGAGGTATGGAAGATGGATATAATGCTTGTTAAGGCGAATATAAGACAAACCCGGTTCCTTGACGTTGCTGTAGTTATGATAGAAAAACAAAGAGCGGCGGATTATATCAAGGTTTATGACAATATTTCGATTTATTCCCTGCCCGCGCGCGCAGCTACCCAGACCTCTCGCTTACATCTTTGGTAAACGGGTATTTCACCACCTCATTGTCTTTAATCTTAAGGCGAATATGGTATTTTAGTCGCCCACCTGTGGATCATCCCCCCGCTAAGGAATAAACATGTTTGCAAGCAACCCAACACTCTGTGTCATAGGTTTAGGTTATGTTGGCCTACCACTCGCTGTCGAATTCGGTAAAAAAATTACCACACTCGGTTTCGACATCAATCAGGCGCGTGTCGATGCATTGCGCGCTGGCATAGATCACACTTTGGAATTGACTGCCGAGGAATTGCAAGCAACAGAGCTGCTGAGCTTTACTACACAGGAAGCTGATATCAAAGGCGCCGATGTATATATAGTCACCGTGCCTACCCCGATCAATAACAGTTACCAACCGGATCTGACGCCACTGGAAAAAGCCTCCGCGCTGCTCGGCCGTGTCATCAAGAAAAATTCCATTGTTATTTTTGAATCGACCGTATATCCCGGCTGCACAGAAGAAGTGTGCATCCCGATTATCGAACAAACTTCCGGCATGCGCTTTAATGTGGACTTTTTTGCCGGTTATAGCCCCGAGCGGATTAACCCCGGCGATAAACAGCGCCGCGTCCACAACATTATCAAAATCACCTCCGGCTCCACGCCTGAAGTCGCTGATTATGTCGATGCGCTCTACCGCAAGATCGTGGTCGTTGGCACCCATAAGGCCGGCAGTATCAAAGTCGCTGAAGCAGCCAAGGTTATCGAGAACACCCAGCGCGATCTCAATATCGCACTGGTAAATGAGCTGGCATTAATTTTCCATCGCCTTGGCATAGATACGCTGGAAGTGCTTGAGGCGGCGGGTACCAAATGGAACTTCTTGCCGTTCCGCCCGGGCTTGGTTGGCGGTCACTGCATTAGTGTTGACCCCTATTACCTGACCCACAAAGCGCAGCAAGTGGGCTATTACCCGGAAGTGATTTTGTCCGGGCGCCGCATCAATAACCGCATGGGCGCCTTCGTGGCCGACTCGGTGGTAAAAATGATGACCAAACGCAAAGCCCATGTAGTCGATTCCAATGTGCTGATTATGGGCTTAACCTTTAAGGAAAATTGCCCTGACCTGCGCAATACCGGCGTCATCGACATTATTGAAGAGATGCGCAACTACAACACTAATGTGCAGATTTACGACCCTTGGGCCGATGCCGCTGAAGCCAAACACGAATACGGTTTGGAGCTGATCGACAAACCTGTCACCGGCAGCTATCAGGCAATTATTATTTGCGTAGCCCACGATGTGTTCCGCGAAATGGGCGCAGAAGGTATTCGCGCTTTGGGTGCCCCCAACCATGTGCTCTTCGATGTAAAACACATACTGCCCAAAAACGCTGTAGACGCGCGCCTCTGATATGAAAATTCTCGTTACTGGTACAGCAGGATTCATCGGCGCCGCACTCGCCCAACAATTATTGGCGCGCGGCGATGAGGTTATTGGAATCGATAACCTCAACGACTACTACGATGTGCAACTCAAACAGTCGCGGCTGGATTTATTAACCTCGCAGCCCGGCTTCACCGAGTTGCGCATCGGTCTGGAAGATAAAAACGCCATTGACCAGGCATTCAAAACCTATCAGCCACAACGGGTCGTCAATCTCGCGGCGCAAGCGGGCGTACGCTACTCGTTGAGCAACCCACAGGCCTACGTCGATTCCAACATCACCGGCTTTTTAAATATTCTGGAAGCCTGCCGCCACTTCGGCACTGAGCATCTGGTCTACGCCTCCAGCAGTTCGGTTTATGGTGCAAATACGCGCATGCCCTTTGCCGAATGCGACAATGTGGATCATCCGGTGAGCCTTTATGCGGCGACTAAAAAGTCCAATGAATTGATGGCGCACACATACAGCCACCTATTCCGGATTCCCACTACCGGCCTGCGTTTTTTTACTGTCTACGGCCCCTGGGGTCGCCCGGATATGGCGCCGATCCTGTTTGCCAATAAAATCGCGCGCGGCGAAGCCATCGATGTTTTTAACTACGGCCATCATCGCCGCGATTTCACCTACATCGACGATATAGTCGCGGGCATTATTCACAGCCTGGACAATCCCGCCCAACCCAACGACAGCTGGAACGGCGAACACCCTGATCCCGCCAGCTCCTCAGCGCCCTATCGCATCTACAACATCGGCTCCAATAATCCCGTGGAGCTGCTGCGCTTTATTGAGTTGATGGAACAGGGTTTGGGCAAAACTGCACTGAAAAATTTGCTCCCCATGCAACCGGGCGATGTACCTGATACCTACGCCAATGTCGATTCACTGGTCAGTGCTGTCGGCTACAAACCACAAACCTCCATTGAGGAAGGTGTTGCGCGCTTCATTGAATGGTATCGCGCTTACTACGCAATACGCTGAACCCAAACTCCTGAGCACCCTGCACATGTCGCACATCCAATCCACCCAGACTACCGCTGCGCAGACCAAAGTCACTCACGCTATGACGGTGGATGTGGAAGATTATTACCATGTCGCCGCCTTCGCCAATGTGATCAAACCGAACGAGTGGAACAATTGGCCGTCGCGCGTGGAGGCAAACACCCATCGCCTGCTGCAATTATTTGACGATGCCAATATCAAAATTACCTTTTTTGTTTTGGGATGGGTCGCTGACCATTATCCGGAATTGGTAAAAACCATCCGCGCGCAGGGCCACGAAATCGCCTCGCACGGTTACAGCCACCAATTGATTTACAAACAAAATCCGGATATTTTTCGCGCAGAAACGGCAAAATCCAAAACGATATTGGAAGATCTGGCACAAACACCGATTACCGGATATCGCGCAGCAAGTTATTCGATCACGCGCAAATCGCTCTGGGCATTGGATATATTGGCCGAACTGGGCTTCACCTGGGACTCCAGCATCTTCCCCACCCGCCACGACAACTATGGCATTCCCGGTAGCCCCGAAGAACCCTATCGCATCATTACCAATAGCGGCGCAAGCCTGCTGGAATTTCCATTGACCACTGCCAAAGTACTTGGCCAATCAGTTCCCGCCGCGGGCGGCGGTTACTTTCGCCAATACCCCTATGCACTATCAAAATGGCTATTTGAACGCGCGAGCCTCAACCAAACCAAACCACAGATTTTTTATCTACACCCCTGGGAGATAGACCCGGAACAACCGCGCATCCCCAATGCCAGCTGGTTCAGCAACTTCCGCCACTACACCAACCTGCACCGCTGCCTGCCGCGTTTGGAGCGAATGATCGCTGATTTTCAATTCGGCACCATGAGTGAAAGTATCGGCTCAGCGCAGATCACCAAAGAGCTGAGCATTCACGATTTGGCGATAGATTTAAATCACAAATAAGAGAATTGATTTACCGTAGACGGGAACGAGCAAGGACAGTAGAATCGCCGCCCTTGTTCATCGCGTTAATCCCTATTACGCACCTGTAGCTCAGTTGGATAGAGTAGCGGTTTCCGAAGCCGTTGGTCGCTGGTTCGAATCCAGTCAGGTGCGCCACCAGCCATTCCAAAGTAGTCTTATATAAACCAACATCATCTCAGTCTAACGTGTATGCAGGGCTAAAAAAAGCCGACATGCCTGCATAAAAAGATCCTAAATCAAGCGTAAACCGCTGTCAGATAACGCGCTCGCCTCATTCGATCCCGAAGACAAAATTTTTCGTTTTAGTAAAGGCCTCAGGTGTTCCACTAGAGCGTGGGAAGTCCAGTACTTAAAAACCTAATGTCTCCTGTCTTGTTGACAGACACTCATTTGACATCAAACCAGCAACGCAAATCTACAGGTACACCTATCAGACCTACGATTAAGAACCAAGCTGCTACTATTATGTTAATCAATCACTCCATTCATCATTTTAATATTGTATTAAAAGAGGGATACTGGGTTGAAGGTACAATAATAAGCCTTTAGATGGAGTCAAACTGCGATTCCCAACTATCAATACCCAACCAACACTTAAATAAGAACCCAAGACAAAAACAAGGTATTAGCACAAAAATTGCCGCTAACACCTGCATCAAACCCGCAGCAAAAAGCTAGAAAACAAACGAGAAAGCCAATAAAGCCAAATTTTGTTTACTGGGTAAAAGCCAGCAAATAAAACCAAATACTGCAAAACTGATGCATAAATATCTTAGAAAATACCTGGACGCACTGCCGCTCCAAGTTCCACTCAAATTGTGTGTGGACTCAATGCTAAACAGTTGGCCACTACTAAAAATGCCCCAAATGGCGCAACTTTCAATAAAAACTCCCATTAATACTGTAATACTCCTATCACCGCCCTATTCTTTCTTTGAAGTTATAGCTACCAAATTGCCCTGGTCATCAAATTGCCACTCTTGATCGTAGGCAACATTAGCCTTATCAGATTCTTTAATGTAATTTACCAGATCAATTTTCATCCCGACCTTATCAGGAAAGTCTTTTGGCACCACAAAATAATATTCCGCTTTATTGCCACCGGCAAACGAGCGCAGAGACTCCGGGAATGCAAAGGGATGGAAAGGAGCGCTGATTCCAGTAACCAAAACAGTAATATTTTTATCCAGCGGGACTAACTGCGCAGTCGCTTTGGTAATACCAGCGAGCAAATTCATCTGCACGTTTTCCATCGCAAGTACCCAGGTATTCCGTGTGCTTTGATATTTTTTTATGCTGGTAAGCGGGCTCAACAATGTAAAAATAACTATGGCCCAGAAGATTTTTTTGGAATGGCCGTATTCTTGAGCTATTTTTACCGCAAAAAATAGCACAGCAAAACACACATACAATCCGTTAAACGAGTAACCCTCGTAGTGGTGGTGTGGCAATAACGCATTGGGTAGCCAAGCCAAGAGCGCAAATACGAGACAGAGTAAAAAGCTGCGTACCCATAATTTATCTTTGTAGGTTTTATAAATTTGGAACAGAATTAAACCTAAAACAATAACAAGCAGCGGCGTGACTCCTTCGCGGGCATAGCGTGCCATTTCTTTTGCCAAGCTCAAAATACTGATATCGATGTGATATGCCGAGCCTTGCTCGGCACTCAGATTAACAAATACGGAATTAGTTTTAAAATTCACCACCGCCGAAACTATGCCGCCACAGATTACTGCAACTCCAGGAAGAATAGCCTTCAGCCAATTTTGCTTAACGTAAAAAATAAACCAGCAAAAAGTTACAAAACCAATTGATAAGGCATAAGTCTCCTTCATCAACATGGCGCTGGTAGTCAACACAAATAACACAGAAAACGCAGCAAACTTACTGCGATCAATAAACTCCAGCAGTGCGATAAAACCTACAAGTAGAAAGAGATATGAGAGCTGAGAACCTATATCTTGTGAATAGAAGGTATAAAAATACGGCTGGGTAAATAACAAATAACAATAGAGTGCGAAGAATAGATAAAACCGCCAGTCTATAGTTAACGCCAACAGACGCTTAAATAATAATGCGGTCAGTGCACAGTTTAGGAACACCATAGCTACCAACCAGGCGACACTTCCCGCATGACCAAAATATCCGCCAAATTTTAACGCCCACATCAGCAATGGCCGAGGCCAGTTCAGAAGACTGGTGAAACTGTAATATTCGCCAGGAGCATTGGCAAACGCAGCGGGTATATAAAAATCTGAGTGATGAAATGAAAGCGGATCAAAATACCCCGGAAAAATAAAATACAAGGAGACAAAATACGCTAGCCAGGCAATAGCCATTAAACCGACCAATCTGAGCGCGCCCTTACCTGTTATCGATTCGGTGCAGCGCGCTAACCAGTTTTCGGTTTTCAACTTCAACATGGCAAACTCTTTTTCCTGTGCGAGAAAACTTTTCGCCAAGCGTATCGAAGGCTTTTCAATGTAGTACCAGGAGAGTATGCCTGCTATAAGTGCGATAATGGCGGCAACTATTTGATTGAATAACACCCCTTGTTGGGGAAAAAGATGACCCAGACATTGCTGGATCAAAAAACCATAAATATAAACACCGTAGGATGGATCAGCTGGAATTTTTAATTTTTCAACTACCGCCTTGCGTGAACCCAAATAGAGGCAACAATAGAAAAAGCATAAATAAAAGAGTACCAGCTTCAAACTAGTGGCCCAAAGCAACGCGGTTAATAAAACCAGTGCCAGAGCACCCTGTTTATTAATCACAATCAGGTTTTGATTGGTCGCAAACAATGCTCCCAATGCAAAGCAACCTGGTAACAAATGCGCTTCTTTATTGCCAGCAAAAACCGGAGTCAAAAACTCTGGCATAAAGAAAGAGAGAAATATCACACCCAATAAGACCAAATTCGTCAGCCACTGAATCCGCCAAATCCCCAACCCGTAGACCGCGGCCAAAAATAAATAGCAAACCACTTCCAAAGGCAGAGTCCAGAGCGATCCATTGAGACCGTATTTGCTGTCCGCAAAAACACCAGGCAAACGCCACTCCAATTGGTATAAGAGCGTATTATTGATTAAATAATTCCAAGTCTGGCTGTTAGCAAAATATTCAGGCAAAGACAGGGTGGTAAACCAGGGGCCGATAACAAATACCGAAATACATAAGCAGACAAATAATCCCGGCAGAATTCGCGCCGCACGTTTTATAATAAATTCCCCCACATGTGGCCGGGAGAGAAAACTCGCGGTTACCAGTAAACCACTGAGCATGAAAAAAAACTTTACCGCCAGAGAACCGGAATAATCGAAACGCAACAGACTTGCCACGAAATCGCTATTGACTACATTGGGTACATGCACAAGACCCGATGCGTGTCCATAGATCACCAACAAGGCTGCGATCAGACGAAACAAATCGAAATTATTATTTCTTGGATTGAGTACTTGGTTTAACAACATGTATGTGCTGCTCGACAGTGTTCAGAGTTTGTGGTGGCCCGGCTCATCCATTTGGCGTGCTACGCCTGCTCACATCGGCAACAAACACAAGCGTAAGATGCTGCGCTGCAAGCCAACAGCGTTACTGCTTTATAAAAGCGGGGATTAAGGTTTGTGCACTCAAGAAATCGTCTTTAATGCCTATATCAATAAAAAAATCACCCGATGCTTGCGCATACAAGTTATTTCCAACCAGGTGTTGAATAATACTCACCTCAAATGAAAAAGGCGTTGCTATCGCAATGGCATCAAATAGATTGGCAGGAACATCGTAAATACCCGCATTAATGTAGCCGGGATCTGCTGATGACTTTTCACCAAAACGTGTTACCAATCGGGTTTTGTCATCAAATGCAATGGCGCCATAGCGGCCGGCATTATCGACATGTTTTACTGCAATACCAACCGCATCGGGATGATTAACTGTGAGTGCACGCAGGGCACCAAGATCAATCGCACACAAGGTATCGCCATTTAACACAAACACGCGCGCTTGCAT
The DNA here is from genome assembly GCF_053579595.1 of Cellvibrio sp. Classification (NCBI taxonomy): domain Bacteria; kingdom Pseudomonadati; phylum Pseudomonadota; class Gammaproteobacteria; order Cellvibrionales; family Cellvibrionaceae; genus Cellvibrio; species Cellvibrio sp. The sequence goes on along the minus strand of NZ_JBRFPI010000014.1, from coordinate 480 downwards.
TGCTTTGGTCAGCGCATATTGAATTGCCCCACCGGTACCCAATGGCTCGATCTCTTCTGCGTAAACAATGTCAGCGCCTTGGTATTTATCGCCAAAATAATCACGAATCGTTTGGGCTTTATAGCCGACCGATAAAATAAAACGACTAACACCTGTTTGAATCAAGTAATCCAATTGCCAGGCCAGAAAAGGTTTACCGGCAATCGGGGCCATGGGTTTTGGCAAATCGGGTACAGCTTCGCGTAAACGTGTACCAAAACCTCCCGCAAGAATAATGGCTTCGTACACGTTATTCGCTTCTCGGGAACATAGCAGCTTCAACCAAGCCACAGATGATGTGGCCAATAGCAATATGGCCCTCTTGAATTTTTGGCGTTTCTTTCGATGGCATACGTAAAGTGATATCACACATATCGGCCATTTTTCCGCCCATTACGCCCGTGAATCCGATGGTCGTTAATTTCAGTTTGTGTGCCTCCT
>NZ_JBRFPI010000013.1:0-24209 GCF_053579595.1 Cellvibrio sp. | reverse complement strand
ATATGTTCAATAAGAACATTGAAGAAAATAACCTCGACTGGATTGGTAAAGGTTATTTGAATGCGTTCTACGATCCCTATCCCAAAGAAGCGCAGGAAATTTTCTGGAAGCAAATTAACGAAAAAATTAAATCCAAGGGTTTCGATGCCTGGTGGTTGGATGCGGCCGAGCCGGATATCCACTCGAATTTGTCATTCACCAAACGCAAAGAGTTAATGAGCCGCGAAGGTGGCATTGCATCGGGCGCAGAGAATTTCAACTCTTACGCAATTCCCAATGCATCGGCAGTGTATAACGGCGAGCGTGCAACCAGCCCGGAGAAGCGTTCATTTATTTTGACCCGTTCCGGCTTTGGTGGAATTCAACGTACCGGCGCAGCCATTTGGAGTGGCGACACTTCATCGGATTGGAATAATTTGAAAGACCAAATTGCCGCAGGTGTTAGCACCGGTATTGCTGGTATGCCTAACTGGAGTTTTGATATCGGTGGATTTACACCGGAAGATAAATATCGTTGGGGTAATAAAAATGGTGGTGAAGCACTGAAGGTGCAGGACCTAAGACCGGAATTGGTTGCTGACTGGCAAGAGCTGAACGTGCGTTGGTTCCAGTTCGGCGCCTTCGTACCGCTGTTCCGCTCGCACGGCCAATATCCCTACCGCGAAATTTTCAGTCTCGCGGATGAAGGCACAGAGGTGTACAACACACTCGAATCCTACATCAAATTACGCTATCGCTTGATGCCTTACATTTATACATTAGCGGGCGATACCTATCACAAAAACGGCACCATTATGCGTCCGCTGGTGATGGATTTCCCGAACGATAAAGCGGGTTGGAATATCAATACACAATACATGTTTGGCCCGGCATTTCTGGTTAACCCTGTATATGAAAACAAAGCGCGCAGCCGCGATGTGTATTTGCCTGCAGGTACAGATTGGTTTAACTTCTACACCGGTGAGAAATTAACCGGCGGTCAAACTATTAAAGCCGACGCACCTTTCACGCAAATGCCATTGTTTGTTAAAGCCGGTTCAATCGTTCCAACCGGCGCAGCCATTCAACATGTAGATGAAGGTTTGAATACGCCTTTAACGCTGAATGTTTACACCGGCGCAAACAGCAACTTCGAAATCTACGAAGACGATGGCCGTTCGACTAAATACGAAGCAGGTGAGTGGGCACGTATTCCGGTTAGCTATGACGATGCAACGGGCACTGTCACCATCGGTGACCGCGTTGGTGGTTTCACTGGTATGGCTAATGAACGCAAAATCAATGTTCGCTTTATCAGTGGCGTCAATAAAGATGCTGCAAATTTCGACGCTGGAGTACAAGAGACAATTACTTACTCGGGTAAATCGGTAGCGGTGAAATTGGCTAAGTAATTTATTAGGAAGTCCCAGGGAAATGGACTTCTCGTCATACCCGCGAATGCGGGTATCCATAAAAAATAGAAAGCCCGGTCGCTTTAAAACGGCCGGGCTTTTTGTCTCATAAGCCTAGGCCATCCAAGGTGTATTTCAGTTAAGTCCAAGTAAGGTGCATCTCATTTTTCGTTGCCTATTCCCGGTTGTGAGTGGCTATCGCTGCGGCGGTTCAGCTTGCCAAGAGGAGAATCTGATCTAAGCTCAAACGTAAGCAGGACGTCCAAAACCGCAGGATGTGATAATCATCGTCTTGACTCATGAGCCTGGCGCGGCCACCCCTAAATAGCCCCTTCGCCGACCTATTGTCATTGCACGCCTACTTAAATTTCGGGTGTATTAATGTTTTTTAAAAATTATCAGCAACAAATCAACAATTTACAGAATCAATTGGAGCAAGAGCGGCAACAACACCAGAGTACAATCAGTGAGCTGCAGTTAACTGTCCAACATCAGCAAGCCGAGCTTGCATCGATTGCCAGTATTAATTATCAATGTACCGGCATTGCGCAAACCCAGCTACGCGGCGGGCAATTACTACACACCATCCGCGAGGGGCTTGCGACAAGTGCCAATAATTTAGTATCTGAAGGCAAGTCGCTGGTACAGATGGAGGAGACGTTCCTTCAATCGCAGGAGGCGATTGAGCAATTGGATTCTCGCGCTGTACACATTATGAAAAGTGCAGTGGAAAGTAGTGATAGCGCAGCGAACCTTGAACAATCTGCTGTCCAAATCAGCCAGCTTGTCACCAGTATTCATTCCATTTCTGATCAGACGAATTTATTAGCCTTAAACGCAGCGATAGAAGCGGCGCGAGCAGGAGAGGCAGGTCGAGGTTTTGCGGTGGTTGCAGACGAGGTTCGTCAGTTGGCAAAACGAGCGGGCGAGGCCAGCGAAAGCATTGAAAAATTAGTATCACATATTGTTCGGCAGGTTACCGATATAAGCAAATCATTGGCCGAAACGCAGGCGAGTGCCACCGATATTTCCTCCTCATCGCTGCAAATTAATGGAGCAGTTGGAACACTTATTACACAGTCAAAGCACTTACAACAGATAGTCAAGCACCATACTTCAATCTCTTTTTTAACTACAGTGAAATTGGATCACTCGGTGTGGAAAAATGATATCTATAAACGTATTCAAGAAAAACGTTTTGATGAATCAGTAACAACGCATACCCAGTGTCGGCTGGGCAATTGGTATTTCAACGGCGATGGCGCCGCGCAATATCAGCATCTTTCAAGTTTCCGGCAACTTGATCGTCCACATCAGGAAGTTCATGAGTCGGGGCGAGTGGCTTTGGCTGCAGGTGCGTCTGGCGATTACAGCGCAATGTCGGCGGCATTAATGACAATGGAAACGGCAAGCGAACAGGTCGTCGGTTTTGTGGATAAATTATTGTTGGAGTTGGATGCTCGTTAGATAAATAAGTGGTTTTGAATCCTAGTGAAGATAAAAGGCCCGATCATTGTAAAATAATCGGGCTTTTTGCTTTTTGCTTTTTGCTTTTTGCTGACAAGTGCGTAGCAAGCAGTGCTCTATTGTTGCGTTTTATATGAAAAATTTGAAATTGCAAAACGCTCGGACTCTATCTTTGATGGTATTGTGCGGCCATTGCCAAAGGCGTTTATATCCGAACCAAAAACTATGTCAGAAAGATTGCAGGTTAAAGAGGCCTCCAGCCTCATGGTGTTTCTTAGTGCGCAACTGCAAGGTTGGGCGCGCAGTAAAATTAAACAGCGTTTGCAAACTGGTTGTGTCAGCGTCAATGGCATAGCTATCACGCAGCATGATTATGCGCTTAGCGAAGGTGATCTGGTGGAAGTGGGAGCAACGGCCAAGGCTGCCAGTAGCTCACCATCACAACTGGAAATTTTATATTCTGATCGCGATATCATTGCCATTAATAAACCGGCAGGTTTGTTATCGGTAGGCAATGCGAAAGAAACGCAGCAACATGCGCTGGCAATTTTGCGCAATCAATTATCGCGCCGCACTCAACCCATAAAATTGTGGCCGGTAAACCGGATTGATCGCGATACATCGGGCGTTTTACTGTTTGCCACATCGCGTGAAATGCGTGAAGCCGTTATGAATAAATGGGATCAAGCCGAGAAGACCTATTTAGCGATTGTGGAAGGCTGCCCAAACCCAGCACAGGGAACAATTGATCAGCCTCTGCGTTTGGATGACGTGGAGTATCGCGTTCACGTTGGCGCGCATCCCGATGCGAAACCCGCTATCACCCATTTCAAAACAGAGCGCACAAACAATATGCGAACACTGTTGCAGGTACAAATAGACACCGGACGTCAGCACCAAATCCGCGCGCATCTATCATGGTTGGGTTATCCCGTGGTAGGTGATGAACGCTACGGCACTAAGGGTGATCGCATGGGTTTGCATGCGCTGAGCTTAACGATAATTCATCCAAAAACCGGCAAAGAATTAGTGTTTGAAACACCTGCACCTGCGGATTTTTTTGCGTTGATGAATCAAACTAAATTGAAAGCGGTGGATAAAAAGCCGGTTAAGGCTGCATCGCGTAAATAGAAGATTGAACCAACTCTGCGTGTTTTCGGTATTGGCTATCACGCAAAATTTGCGTGGTAATACCTTTGTCTAAAAACAAAACCCCACTTTTTTGAGTGGGGCTTCTGGTGTCTTCTAGAAAAGATTCTATTCAGAGCGACATGCGTTTTAGTTTTTTCATTTTTTCATGCAGTTTATTGGTAAAGCCAAGTGATGCACCAACCCAGCCACGTGCGGCATATCCGCCTGAACTGCCATTAGCAACAGCAAAGGGTGATGTTTCTCCTGGGAGCATTGCGGCGCCTGAACCCCCTCCATATGAAATGTGACTAGTAACATAGTTTCCATTCACCGGCACTATGTCTTCAATGACAGCGACGAGCTCTCCATTTTTTGAGTCTACCAACACGGCTTGCAATTTTAAAACTCCGACATTCGGCTCTTTTTTGGATGCAGAGATGGGTAGGATTTCCATCATTCGAATTTCCATCGCCAGCACATTGTCGCCGCCTTTATTTGTTAATTTAAACGCACTGGATTTTTTAAATTTATACTTGGCCGCATGGTCAAAATAATTACAGTACTCGTCCATTTGTTTAAATGACGATTTCATCCACGATTCGGCAGCATTTTTCTTGGCTTTTTCAGCAATTTTTAGCCGGTCAAAGGTGGTGGGAAATACAATTATTTGATTGTACTTTGAAAAATCCACGGTTTGATTGACGAAAAATTTTACGAACCCCGATTTTTCCCAATTGATAAATGTTTCTTTTTTGTTGGAGCGGGTTTCATTGTTGCCTGGATTCCTGTCTGCTGTACTGATGTAGGCTTCATCAGCTTTAGGTATGGATTGTTCTGCATCTATATCTGCAGTGATCTCATTTTTTTTAGCGGTTAATGGCTGTTTTACATACGCAGTGGCTGCTTTGGTCGCGAAGTCGGTCTTGGATAGTGTGGGAGCTACTGGTGTCGGCTTTTGCACAGGTTGTATTTCAGGCGCAGGCGCTGAAATTGCAGCTGGCTTTTGTGTCGGTGTTAGCTCTTTTGTTGTAGCGGATACTGTAGGTTTGGCTGGCTCAGGTATTGAAACTGGCTCTGGGGCTTTTACCATTTCAAGTTCTTGCTTCAGATTATTGATATTGGCCGTTGGACTGGGCAGTGCTTGAATATTAGCAGCCATAACCAATCCAAAAGCGCCGATGAGAGCGGAACTAAAAAATTGAAATGTTGTTTTTTCAGTTGGGAAATCCCCCAACAATCGTTTAACTCTGTTGAGTACTGAATATTTATTGGCGTTTGCGGCGAGCGCCAATTGATTGGCTAACCCTAACTCAGTAAGCTTGCCAAGACTGGTCGCGTATGTAAGTGGGCTGGTACAGTGAGAAACGGCCAGGTCATCACAAGCGTTTTCGCGTTCCTGGTCAATTTTATTTGACAGATAGCGAAGGAATGGGTTGAAAAAGAAAATACCATTAACCATGCATTGTAAAAGATTAACTAAGTAATCATTCCGTTTGATATGTGCAAGCTCATGTAGAAGGATTGCTTCTATATAGGCAGGCGAAAGATTTAATAACACAGATGGAGGTACTAAAATTACTGGTTTAAAAACACCGATAACGCAAGGTGAACTGACCAGTGTGGAGGTTTTATAAACTACTTTGGTGCTTGTACCAATGAGTTGTTCCAATTTCGAAAATTTCGCGATCCACTTTTCATCTAGACTCTGTGAGTGAAACTGAACTAATTTTTTGCACTGAATGTAATCTAGTGTTGTTCGGCAGAGATGAAAGAAAAATCCGCCCAGCCACACATATATAATCAGATGAAGGTTGCCATTAAAAAAATCAATGGCGCTGTCTAATGTATCTTGTGGTTGCTGTTGAGCTAACATTCCGGATGTGGTGGCAAGTAATTGATGCGCATCAGAAACGCTCGTGTAGTAATGAAAGAAGGTGGCTGCACTTACTAATGCACACAGGGAAAATAACCCGAGTGCAAATTGGTAACGCAGGGCAGAGCGTGTAGTAAATCGACTAAAACATAGATAGCAGAATGCAATAATGGCGAATTGCCAAACTGAATGTATTAGTGTCCAAGCTGAAGCAAATATAACGTCATTGGCGATTTGATTGAATAGTTCATTCATTTCCTTTGCTCTCCAATTTATTTAAATATTCTTTAATTTCACTGATTTCTTCATTGCTCACTTTTTCCTTCCCGAGTAACCGCATCAACAATTGGCTGCGTGATCCCATAAACGTCGATTCGATAAATCGACTAAGCAGATTCTCTTTAATTTCATCCTCCTGAAGTAATGCACAGTAAATGTGACTCTTGCCATCCAGGCGGCGATCCAGCCAGCCTTTCTGCGCCATTAGCTGCATAGTTTTAAGGGTAGTTGTGTAACCAATAGGGCGGAGTTTATTAAGCTCGTCGTTAATGAGCTGAACACTGGCTTCTTTGTGATGCCACAAGAGGTTCAGTATTTCCAGCTCGGCTTGTGTGGGGGTCGTCATGCAGTACTCCATCTACGATTGATTCCGTAGGAATTATGTACGATGAATATCGTAGACGCAAGCCATCCTCAATTAAAAAGTTACTTCTTTAATTTTTTATCTTGTTAATCAACGGGTTAATCGGGCATCGTAGGACCACAGCCGTTAAATTGCGATGCCTCCGGAGGAATGCTCTTTCAGCGGAGGAGCGTGCTTGCACTAATAAATAGCGAATAATCCAAAGCCAATTGGCGCCCGTATCAGTTCACTAATGTATAAATGGATAATCACTATGTTCTCCTTCTTCAAAAAAGACCCACTTAAAGAACTGAATAAACAATATCTGCAAAAATTGGAAGAGGCCATGCACGCACAGCGCAATGGCGATATCCGTTCATATTCGATGCTGACGAGTGAGGCGGAGGATCTTTTGAGGGAGATTGAGGCGCTGGGGAAAACAACAGAGGACTAATTCACTTGATGTAAATGGCACCACCAGGTCTCACATTCGAGCAGCTTTTCGTCCGAGAGTACAAGCGCAAACATCCTCAGATCTCGCATCCAGCCGTCCAAGTTGTATCGCAATGCTTGGACAGTTTCGACCGCCTTTTAAAACCATGTATTTTCTTTCTTCCATCAATAATCCAGTTCTAATGCGTGCGAAACACATTAAAAAAATTAGCTTCAATGTGTGCTGCCCAACAATCAAATGAATTTGATCGGCTTAGACTGCACGCAGCAGGTTGCGAATTGGCGACCGCTCATTAACTACTGGAGAGAAATGATGCGAACATCAATAAAACTATTTGGACTTGTTGTTGCGCTTAGCGGCGCAACAGCAATAGCGGCAGATAGCATTACTCATAATTCGTCATCGTCAGCTATGAAAGGGGCGGTGACAACAAATGCTGACAATACTGATCTGAACACCCGCGACAAAAGTGGTGACACGCTGACACCACAAGATCAGTCGAACTCCGAGTCAGACCTTAAAGTGCTCGCGGCTGTGCGCAGTGCAATCGTAGATGACGACAATCTTTCGACCGCCGCTCACAATGTAAAAATTATGGTGGCGAATGGCGCAGTTACATTGCGCGGTCCAGTAAAGAATACAAGTGAAAAAACCCGGGTTGAGGGACTCGCGCGCAAAGTCGCGGGAGTTGTGAGTATTGATAACCGATTAGATATCGACACTAACTAAACTTTTGGAGATTTATTATGAAAAATGCTGTTTATTGTATTGCTCAAACTCGCGAACAAGCTGAGACCATCGTCCATGGTTTAAAGAATGCTGGTTTTCCTAACACACAAATCTCCGTGCTTTTCGCCGATAAATCAGGTACGCGCGATTTCTCTCATGAACAAAATACCAAAATGCCTGAAGGTGCGACGACAGGTGGTATTGCAGGAATGGGGGCAGGTGCAGCTCTGGGTTGGTTGGCTGGTATTGGTAGCTTGGCCATCCCTGGTGTAGGTCCGTTTATTGCTGCAGGCCCCATAATGGCAGCGCTCGGAGGGGCGGCTGTTGGTGGCGCAACGGGTGGGATGATCGGTGGTTTAATCGGCATGGGCATACCTGAATACGAAGCCAAATTGTACGATGGCAAAATTCAAGGCGGTAATTCCCTGATCTCGGTTCACACCGAAAATTCTGACCAGGTTGTCGCTGTGAAAGAGATTTACAAGCGTGCCGGTGCTGAAGATATTCATTCCACGTCTGAAGCTAGTGCGCCGCATAAAGCGGCTTAGTTAAAAAACCAGACATGCGAATTAGCGTAATAAAAAAAGCGCGATTATCATCGCGTTTTTTTTATTAACTGCCTGACTTGGAAATATTTATACACGTCATTCGTAAAGAATTAATAATCTTTAGTCACACAAACCCATCCCACTGTTTTTTACCCGTAAAATACACCCCTATCCATCGGATGAGGTTGTGTTATGTCTGTTGAATTCTCGCTGCTTGAACTCGCCTCTGTGCGCATCAATGAAACTCCCTGCGACAGCTTTACGCATGCCGTGGCTTATGCCCAGGCAGCGGATGCCTTGGGGTTTAAGCGGTTTTGGTTGGCGGAGCATCACAATATGCAGGGCATTGCCAGTTCCGCGACGGCGGTGTTGATTGGGCATATTGCGGGGAATACCCAGCGGCTGCGGGTGGGTTCGGGCGGGATCATGTTACCCAACCATTCGCCGCTGATTGTGGCCGAACAATTTGGCACGCTTGCATCGCTTTATGGCGACCGCATCGACTTGGGGTTGGGCCGCGCGCCCGGCACTGACCCGGTTACCAGCCGTGCCTTAAAGCGCGATGATTCTGCAGCAGAAAATTTTGCGCAGGAAGTGCAGGTGATCCAACAATTATTGCAGCCGAGTTCGCCGCAACAGCGATTGCGCGCTGTGCCCGGTGAAGGTACTCAGGTGCCCATTTGGATTTTAGGTTCCAGCCTTTACAGCGCCGGACTCGCGGCACAATTAGGGTTGCCTTATTCATTCGCTGGACATTTTGCGCCCGCCCATATGCGTGCTGCACTTAAACGGTATCGCGCAGAATTTCGCCCATCAGCATATTTGGATAAACCCTATTTTATGTTGGGCTTGCCCGTTATTTGGGGCGAGACCAATGAGCAAGCGATGTTTAATTCATCCACAGGCTTTCAGCGGATAGTTGCTTTGTTTCGCGGTGAACCACTGTGGCTGCGACCACCGGTTGATATCGCGCAAATAGATTGGTCTGCTAATGAAAAAAATTCGGTAGAAGATTTTTTAGCGCTCGCCCAAATTGGTGATGAACTTCAAATTTTGGATGGCTTACAGCAGTTGCGCGATGAACTCGCCATTGATGAGTTTATGTTTACGATTGATGTATATGACCGCGATTTACGTATTCAAACGCTATCCATGCTCGCGCGCATTAAAGAGCATCTGCGTTAATAAGACATTCTGTCACAATTAAATACCAATAAAATCAGTCTCATAGTTCAGGTGTGCCACTTTTTATCGCACCTGAAACAGTCTGTGCAACCAGCCACTTTGCCGCGCGGCACAAACTGGCTAGCAAATCATTCTGCATCGCAGCTAGGCTCGTTCTTCCTTCACTGCGCGCTGCATTTCAGCAGCGCTGCTTCCCCATACTAATAATAGGAGAACGCCCATGCGACCTTACTTCAAACACGCTGCATTCTTACTCCCCTTTACGCTTTTAGGCGGGCTGGCATTTCCACCCTTGTGCTCAGCAGCGCGTTATCAGGCGGAAGATTTCACCGCTGCGTTTGACACCACCGCGGGCAATATCGGCAATGTATATCGCACCGGCAATGTGGATATTCAAGCGACCAACGATACCGGTGGCGGTTTTAATGTGGGCTGGATTGAGCCAACGGAATGGCTCAGTTTTAGTAATCTGGTGGTGCCAAGCACGGGCGATTATTTAATCAGCGCGCGAGTGGCCAGTGAAAATGGCGGCACCCTGTCATTGGATTTAAATGGTGGTTCCATCCCCCTTGGGCCCTTGGCCATCACCAGCACCGGCGGTTGGCAGAACTGGAAAACCTTTTCAAAAGTGGTAAAGCTGAATGCGGGTACTTATAGCCTTGGCGTTTACGCCACGACTGGCGGTTGGAATTTGAATTGGGTCGATGTGGTCTCTTGTCAGCAAACGGATTGCGGCCAGGCTATTCCTGGGCGCGTGGAAGCGGAGCGCTACAGCAGTTTTCTGGACACCACAGCGGGCAATACCGGCGGCCAGTTGCGTAGCGATAACGTAGATATTGAACTCAGCAACGATTCTGGTGGTGGCTATAACGTTGGCTGGATCGACACGGGTGAATATCTGCGTTACAGCGTGAACGTCAGCACCAAGGGCCGTTACAAAATTACTGCACGCGTTGCATCGCCCAACAGTGGTACCTTTTTCAAATTAAAACTCGATGGCCGCGACCTTGGAGGCCGCATTAATGTACCCAACACTGGTAATTGGCAAACCTGGCAGAACGTAAGTATTGAAGCATCGCTCGATTCGGGCGCGCATGAATTGGAAGCCTATTTTGAAACCGGCAATTTCAATTTGAATTACGTGGATTTTGAATACCTCGGCCCTAACGATAATTCCAGCAGCAGTTCAAGCAGTAGTTTCAGCAGCGCGGGAACCCTAAAAGTAATGACCTATAACGTGCGCACTACACCCGCTGGTGATGTGGGCGAACGCTTTTGGGATAACCGCAAAGCCGAACTGGTGACCGCCATTAAAACCCAATTACCGCAGGTGATCGGATTCCAGGAAGCCACGAGCGAGCAGCACGATTACATTCGTGGCAGCTTGGGGAGTAGCTGGTCTTCATCGCCGCTGCGACAAATTATTTATCGCAATGATGCTTTTGAAGAATTGCAAAGTGGCTATATCGAATTAGTCGCCGATGTGTGGGGCAGACGCACCAGTGAGTGGATAAAACTGCGCAGAAAAGCGGATAGCCGCGAGTTTATATTCTTTAATAATCACTGGGGCGTAGATGGAAATTCGCAACAGGGTTCGGCAAATATTATTCGCGACCGAATTGCGAGCCTGAATCAAAATTGGGCATTACCCACTATTTTACTGGGTGATTTAAATGCGGCACCTGGCAGTGGTCCGATCAATACGCTGATGAACCAAACACAACTCATCAGCCTATTTACCGGTAACACGTTTAATGGTTGGAATCCAACGCCTAACGTGCAACTGGATTATATTTTTGCCAGCAAATTTACCCTGTCGGGTTGTAATCTGATTACCTACCGCGAAGGCACTACGCCACCATCGGATCACTATCCGATTTTCTGTGAGGTGAAGTTTTTGTAAGGCGATGTTTTTTTAAGACCACAGTTTATGTCTGTATCCATACAAAGTTGACCTTACAGTTGCTTGAGTTGACACCTACAAATTATCAGACGCTTTTATTACTCCCGGTTTTTACTAGCCGGGAGTTTTTTCATTGAAAGTTGTGTTTCTGCTTGATTGTTGCCTCGGCCAAATGCGCATGCGCGGCCGACGTATTGTTTCTGTTGTCTTCCTGCCCAAACGAAATCCCTACAGGCTCTAGACCGGCGTATCTGTGGTAGATGCCGGTCGAATGGCATTTTTACCGTTTAGCGCTATGCTTCAGCTAGATTTATTTCTTGCATTGCTCGCCTTAAGGACTACTCACTTGCTCTCTGTCGCCATCATTGAAGATGATAAATCTGTCGCACAACTGGTCAGCTTATGGCTCGCGCCCTACGGTTATGAATGTCATTGTTTCGAGTCCAGTGAGGCTTTTTTGGCTTCCGATTGGCAAGCGCGAGAAATATCCCTGTTATTGGTCGATTGGCAGTTACCGGGGATTAGTGGTATTCAACTGACCAAGCAGTTGGTCAATGAACCTGCTTGCCCAGCGATTATCTTTGTTACCAACTTCGGGCGGGCAGACGATATTGCACAGGCCTTGCATTTGGGGGCTGACGATTTTGTCACTAAACCGGTTAATAAAAGTGTGTTGCTTGCCCGGATAAGAGCGGTGATGCGCCGTCGGGGTAACGACCTCAATGCGTTGAGCCCCGGGCTTGAGGTTACGTTGGTTCCCTCGTCGTTGGAGATAATCATTCGCAATGGTGGCCGTTGCCGCCTTTCACCCTCTCAATATCGAACGCTTGAATTTCTGCTGCGCCATGAAGGGCAAGTGGTAAGCCGCGAGGCGTTGAGCGAAGCCATTTGGGGTGAAGCTGAACCCGGTCAGCAGGGCCGAGCGTTGGATCTGTTAATAAGCCGCCTCCGCCTCAAGTTAGAAACTCTTCCTGATAACCCTGTGTCAATTGTCAGTCACTACGGCTTGGGTTACGCCTGCCATCGTGGCGGCGCGCGCTAATTCTGACAATTGATCTGATTTTTTCTGACAATGTATCCAATTGTATTGCGCGAAGGTGATTTTTCTTTCGTGCTCCATTGTATACAAAACTCTTCCCTCTACACTCTCAACTGAGAGCACCTAAGATCATTAAATTCTTGAGCGTATCTTCGTGAATGAGTAACTCGACGCAGATACTGCCCAATCTTTTATTCTATCTGGAAGAAGAATTTAATAACTCACATAACTGTAAAGTTTGCATCGCTGTTAATTATTAATACAGGAATGATTCACAATGAAAACCTTTCACAAGCTTGCATTGATTGCTTTATTGCCCTGTATATTTTTGATGTTTCTCGGCTATCGTTCCATTTCGGTACTCGATGCGGAACACGCCAGCATCACCACCATTTATAAAGATCGTGTTATTCCGCTGCGAGACTTAAAATTAGTCGCCGATGCTTATGCAGTTGCAGTGATCGATACAGTGAACAAACTCAATGCAGGATTAATGCATCCTGATAGCGCTAGTAAATCGTTAATGCAAGCCAAAATAGATGTGGAAAAACTGTGGAGTGGTTATAAAAAAACCTATTTAACGCGCGAAGAAACATTCCTCATGGAATCAGTTGATCGCTTGTTGCCTGCTGGCAATATTGAAATCGACCGTGTGCTCGCAAAAATAGCGAGTCTGCAAGGAGCGGCGGCAGGTCAGTTTGATGAGTTTGATGGGAGCCTTTATTCCGTCATAGATCCTATTAGCGAAGGTGTGACAAAACTAATCGATTTGCAGTTGACTATTGTTGATGAAGAATATCAGCGATCCGAGAAATCGTTGAGCACCGCAAAGCTGGTAACCATATCACTCACGCTAATAAGCATTGTTGCCAGTATTGGCTTGGGCGCTACGATTGCCACTCAGTTAGTGCGTCGTATTGGTGGGGAGCCTGATGAGGTTGCCTTGACCGTGCAGAAAGTTGCTGATGGATGGCTTGTAGTAAACCTCGCCCATCAACCACCGGCAAATAGCATTATGCATGCAGTGTTGGACATGAGTAAGAAGCTTCAGGAAACAGTATACGAAATCAGACGCGCGTCTACAGAGCTTGAGGAAGCTTCGCACGAACTAGCCGAAAGTAGTCGCCGCACCGCCGAGGAATTGGATATCCAACAGCAGCAGACACAGCAAGTTGCAGCGGCTATGAATGAAATGACGGCGACAGTAGCGGAGGTGGCATTGAATGCACAAAATGCATCAACTGCGACACGCGCAGCAGATGAACAAACGACGGTTGGTGAAGCCGCCGTGCTTCGCTCTATTCAAGCGGTTTTGGATTTATCCAATGAAGTTGAACAAACGTCAGGTGTTATTACCCAACTAGCGATGGACAGTAGTGAAATAGGTAAAGTGTTGGAGGTCATTCGCAGCATTGCTGAACAAACCAACTTACTTGCGTTAAATGCAGCAATTGAAGCGGCACGTGCCGGAGAGCAAGGTCGAGGGTTCGCAGTGGTAGCTGATGAAGTGCGAACGCTGGCAAGCCGCACGCATAGCTCTACTCAAGAAATTCAAGCGATGATTAGCAAAATACAAAATGGTATTAGCAATGCAGTTAATGTAATGGAAACTAGCCGAGGTGAAGCGGCAGAGACGGTAGGATATGTAAAGCGTACGCAACAAATTCTGGCCGATATAAAGCAATCTGTTTCGCAAATTAACGGAATGAATTTACAAATTGCGACAGCAGCTGAAGAGCAAAGTATGGTGGCGGAAGATATCAATAGAAGCGTAGTCAGCATTAACAACGTTACCGACGTTGCCGTCAGTGCAATTGGACAGGTCGAAAATTATGCTCAAACATTGGCTGCAGTTTCTCAGCACCTCCATCAACGTGTTAACTTTTTCAAGCTGGATGGGCAGCCGAAAGAAAAAAAGGCATTCGAAACATTTTCACGAACCAGAATGGTGAGCGTCTGAAATAGTTGTATGAAAAAATAATCGGTCTCTTTTTTGTAATAGATATGCTAATAAAAAAGCCCACTCGGTTACATAGGAGTGGGCTTTTTTAGTCACAAAAGTTGTGTAACTTACTTTGGATAATTCAACACTATATTCACGCGGCGATTTTGCTGCTTGCCTTCTTCGGGAGTGTTGTAAGCAACACGGCGTGTTTTACCAAAACCTTCCGCTGTTAATCGCGTGCGATCAATATTGAATTTCTCTACTAGATAATTCACCACGTTCGCAGCGCGGCGTTCGGATATCTCTTGCGCTTTGTCCATCGATGCCAAGTCAGCTGCATGACCCTCAACATGAGCAGTTACGTTAGGATTGTCGCGCAGGTAATTCGCCGCTTTCTCCAAATCCGCATGGTAGTCGTCTTTCACTTCGACACTGTTCGCATCGAATTCGACCAACGCGGCGATTGTAATTCTGGCTTCCGGTAGCGATAGACCGGCTACATCTTTTACACAATCGATAGTGGTATTAATGCGGCGGTTATCGCGCTTACCTGCCTCTGTGTCATTGGTGGATGCCGGCTCTGCCTCACCGCGTGCAACAGTAGAGATACGCGATGCATCAATTTGTTGACCGACCAGATATTGAAGCACGCTGTCAGCGCGGCGCTGTGAGAGTTGCATATTGAACTGATCGTTGCCGACGTTATCGGTGTGGCCCTCAATAACTGCTTTGGTGTCAGGATATTTTTTGAGGAAGGCACCGGCAGCATGCAAGCGCTCGGTTTCTGCACGTGTAATATCTGCACGATTAATTTCAAACTGGATCTCCAGCTTGCTGCAATAATCTTGCTGCGCAACAATTGGGTCTTCTTTTGGTGGCGGTGCGGTGCGGCGCGATCGCCAAAGCGGTACACCAAACCCACTGAATATAAATTCACGCTGCCATGGTCACCGAGCATATCTTCAATGCGATAACGCTCTGCTTCTAGTCTTGCTGATAAACGCTCGGTGAAGGAATATTCCAGACCCGCACCAAATTTGTAGCCGGTGTCTTTATCATCACGGGAAAGCGATGCCGCCAAGCTTTCGGTGCCGACAAAGTTTTCTTCTGTCTCGTAACGAAATGCACCTACGCGACCAAACGCTGATAAGCGCTGGGTCAGTGGCCATGTTCCCACCAGGTCAAGGTTATAACCTTTGTAACTGGTAGCGCCGGTCATTGTGCCTGTATCAGGTGCGCGGGCAACCTTTAGGCCGAAATCACCAAGGTCGGCGTAACCGGCTTCAAGTGCGATGTGGTCATTAAATTGATAACCCACAAAAAATTTGTAGCCACGATCAGAATCTTCATCTTCTAAATCAGTTAAACCGCCGCCAATAATGCTGTTGGCAATTTTTCCGTCATTAATACTCTCTAATGTACGACCATAGTTTCCACCGATATACCAATGGCGAGGTTCAGCGCGGAAATCAAATCCACCCTGTGCGGTTTTATCAGTTTGGGAAAACGCAAATGGGCTGGTGAAAGCAGCCGATAAGCCAATCACGTATGCAAGATATTTGTAGCGCATCGATGTATGTATTGTTGGGCGTACCGTTACTGCTGATGCCTCAAAGGCGAAGAGTTCTGGTTTCATGCCTTGCTCCAGGAGTGTTCTGCAAAGTTGATGCAGTAGGAAATCATCCTCCTCCCGATCAAGTCGGGAGAAGCTCTCGGAGGCTAGTATTGCGGTGGAATAAGTGATGGTTCGGTGCGGTGACAAACATAATGCGTTTTCATCTTCACAACAGGCACACAGATTAGTGCGCGCGGTTGATTGTGTTCGCGATGTTCAGGCCAGGTGTTTAAGTGGTTTGCACAGGTGGCCAGAAATGAGCTGGGCTGTCAGCGTTGTTAGTAAGTTATTTCATCAATGACTAGTTCGCTCAATGCCAATTGCTTGCTTTTTTTCCAAGCGGGTAGGGCATTTTTATTGATGTATTCCACGTAGGTTTTTTGCCGATAAGGCTGTTCAAATTGTTGATGCAGTTGCGCGAGCAAGAGCGCGGCCTCTAGCGTTGCAGCATATTCACCGCTCATGTTGCCTTGCTTAAATGCCGCTTCGGCTTGAGTTTGCGCCAAGGCATAATTTTTCTGATTGAAATGAATTTTTGCGATGTAAAAAAGCTCGGCGCCCGATAGTGTGGTTTCTGTGGCGAACACGGCAAAGGCGTCCGGCCAGCGCTGTTGGTCGATATAGAGATTAACCAGATGTTCCTGTGCACGCTCTTTTATCCAGGCATCTTGCTCGGGAGTAAAACGTTTGAGCGCTTGCCAGAAAAAGTGTTCTTTCTGCGTTTTGTCGTCGGTGAACATGCCTGCAATATCCTCCAGTAGTGCATAGCTTTCACTGGGAAATTGGTGCTCATCCAAAATTGCCTGCGCGCGTGAGAGGTATAGATCGCGTTTATCGGCACGGTGTAGTTTGTAACTAAAAATGGACAGCAGCCGCAATATTTGCGCTTGCTGCTCGGGCGCTGTTGCGGTTTCTGCCAAGGTCAACGCGGCCAATAATTTTTGCTCAATTGCATCAAAATTTTTCTGGCGGTAATAAATATAGGTGTAGTGCTCCAGCACCCTGCTGTGCAGGAGCGGGTCATTAAACTCTGCCGCTAACGCGACTGACTTATCCAGCAGTGCGAGGTATTGCCCGGCATCTATCTGATCCAAACTCGCGAAGGCTTGCGCGCGCAATGCCAATGCTTGATAGGGAATGTTCCGCGCGCTATTGGCTTTTTGTTCAAGCTCGACGGCGCGCAAACGGGCGGTATCGACATCACCCAGATAGAGTGCGTTGTCGATAAGGCGATACAGCATGGGCAGATCGTCCGGGTGTTCGCTGCAGAGCAATTGCAACTGCGCATCGATCAAGCGTAAATCATTACTTTCCCACAACACGGTTAGCGGCGCCGTTTTGCTGAGCAGGTCGGCAACCTTGTTGGCTAATTCAGTAGGCGTTTGTGCCATCAAATATCCCTGCCATTGGCGTTGGCGCCCTTGCAACACAAACGACAAGACGAGTTGGCCATCTACCTGCCGCACGCGCCCGCTGAGCAATAAATTGGCGGTGATGGTTTGATTGTACAAATTTAAAAAATGCGCAGGCTCGGCCGCAACCTGATGCGGTGAGTGAGTTGACGGTGGCAAATGTGCAACTAGCGATGGTGTTGTAGTTAGCTGCGCAATTACCGCCGTTTGTACTTGCTGGGCAATATCCAGCGCGCCGGAATGATGTGCATCGAGCATAAATGGCTGCACCACAATATGGGCTGGCGCACTCGCTACACTTTTCGGAGCAACAGCGATGTGTTTGAACAATAGCGTCAATCCCACCATTACCAATGCGGCACATGACCAGAGCAAACCTTTGTAAGACCGCGGGTTTTTGTTGGCGACGATTCCAGCGTTAGCGATTGCAGTAATTTGATCATCCCGTTGCGGATTTGCGTGCGCTGGCGCCTGTGTTAAAGCGAGTTGCCATTGGTAGCCTTTTTTGGGAAAGGTTTTTAGCGCGTCTTCACCAAACACATTGCGCAGGTTGCTAATCGCTTGAAACACCGCCTGTTCCGATACGACTTTGCCTGCCCACACATTTTCCAATATGGCGTCTTTGCTAAATACCTGTTCGGGGGCGGCTAAAAAAAATGCGAGCAACTTGGCCTCGTTGTTACGAATAGCGAGTGGCTGCCCATTTTTGCTGAGCAACAAGCTCAGGCTATTAAAGTGAAAGTCAGAAAAGTAATAGTCCATGCAGGGCACAACATCGTCTTGGTAGAAGCGGGGAATTTTACACCGCTTTAGGCACAGGGCGCGGCGGGCGCCGGCCGTTATCGCCCGCTAAAAATCTATAGTTTTTCTATAAAGCGACAAAATCAGCAATTTAATAGGATTTTGTCTTCCCCTCCTTGCTCAAATCGCCAGCAGTGCCGCTTGGTCGGCCGGGGTAAGCACAACCACGCCTATGGGTATTTGTGCTGCTGTTTAATTCATCATGTTAATAAGGAAGCGATTATGTTTTTTCCCCTCACAGCTGCGCGCCTCAAGCGGCTCAGCCATTTGTCACTGCTATTGGTTGTTACCCATGCGGCATCGGTATTGGCCGATGCTGCGCCCATCGAACCGGTGATGGTGAATATCCCCGCCGGGCAACTCACCCTCCACCCCAACACCACGACCAAAAAAGATGGCACGGTAGTGACTACCGGTACCGAGGTGGCGACCCTGGACATCAAACCTTTTCGTTTAGCTAAATATGAAGTGACGGTGAAAGAATTCGGGCAGTTTGTGGCCGCCACCAATTACCCACTGGCTACCAGTTGCAGGCAAATGGACAGTAAAAAATGGTTTGCCGAGCGCCCCGGCAGCTGGGCAAAAAATAAACATTCATCGAGCGAGTTTGAGCCAGTGACTTGTATTGGCTGGGCGGCGGCGCAGGCATATGTGGTGTGGTTGAGCAAAGAGACGGGCAAACATTATCGCCTGCCGAGTGAAGTGGAGTGGGAGTATGCGGCGCGAGCCGGAACCACAACCGATTATTTTTGGGGTGACGAGGCAACCCAAGCCTGCAGTTTTGCCAATACCGCCGACCAAGCGGCTGAGGCAGCGATCAAGCGCGACTACGATGGTTTGGAATCCAAAGACCATGTAGGTGTGCTGGCCTGCAATGATAAAACCGGTTACGCCAGTGTGGTGGGTATCTACCAACCGAATGCGTTTGGTCTCCACGACATGATTGGCAACATTAATGAATTTACCCAGGATTGTGCCAATGAGACCTATCCCGGTGAGGCGACTGATGCGAGGGCGCGTAACACCGGCGATTGCAGCAAGCGCATGATCCGCGGAGGCTCCTGGCACTGGGAACCCTTTGCGATGACCAAACGCACGCCGTGGAGTGTGGATTTTATCGGCGCGCTGGAAGGTTTTCGTATCGCCGAGGATCAGCCCACTAAATCCAGCTGCGAAAACACGCCGCCGGAGCAGCGTGAACGTAATCGTCAATTTCAAAAAGCTTTAACAAAAGCACAGAAAGCGGTGCGTTAATAGATGCGCCAGATACACATCTGGCGCTGCACTTGTTACGTCCGGTAACGCTCAAGCCAGTGAGCATAAGGAGCAGGCAATACCCACGCCGATTTTTCTACCCCCAATTCTTTTGCCGCAAAATACGGCCAATGCGGATTCGCCAAATGCGGACGGCCAATCATGACTAAATCCAATTGTTTATTGGCAATGGCTTGTTCCGCTAATTGTGGTGTGCTGAACCCCCAAGCAGATGACACTGGCAGGTCAGCCGTGTTGCGAACTTTTTCGGCGATAGGTGCGAGGAATGCGGGTGCCCAGGGGATGTTGGCATCGGGTGTGGAGAAACCGACGCTCACGCTCAACATATCCAAACCATTCTTGCGCAATTGTTTGGTGAGTTCGATGGATTCTGCGAGCGTTTCTTCATCGCGGCCATCATATTCAATTACACCGAAGCGTGCGGTCAGCGGTAAATTTTCTGGCCATTCAGCGCGCACGGCGGCGAGTGTTTCCAATAAAAAGCGGCTGCGGTTTTCAACGCTGCCGCCGTATTCGTCGGTGCGTTTATTGGCGTGGGTTGAGAAAAAACTTTGCGCTAAATAGCCGTGCGCAAAATGCAATTCCAGCCATTCAAAACCAGCGTCACGGGCGCGTTTTGCCGCTGCAGCGAAATCCGCGCACACGCGTTTGATATCGACGATGCTCATCTCGCGCGGTGTTTTATCCAGATCGCCACCGAAGGCGACCGCTGATGGAGAAATGGTTTCCCAGCTGCGCGGATCATTTGCGGGAATGTGGTCGTCGCCTTCCCAGGGGCGATTGGCGCTGGCTTTGCGTCCGGCGTGTGCAATCTGGATTCCGGGAACAGCGCCGGCTTTTTTAATGGCGCTGGCGATTTGTGCAAGACCTTGGGCGTGTTCATCACTCCACAGACCGAGGCAGCCGGGAGAGATGCGGCCTTCAGGCGATACCGCCGTTGCTTCAACAATCACCAAACCTGCACCACCGCGCGCAATGCTGCTGTAGTGCGCAAGATGCCAGTCGTTACTTAAGCCGTCGGTCGCCATGTATTGGCACATTGGCGGCACGGCGATGCGGTTGCGCAATTCAACACTCTTCAATTTAAAGCGGGTAAATAATTCAGACATGTGTGTCTCCAAAAAGCAGGCGTTGCTGCAAATGTTCGTCGAATCAAATTCGTGAGTGCAGAGTAACCGCTCTTCAGGTATATAAAAATTTCTATTTTCTTATGATTGCCATCATGAAATTTTATATCTGGAGTTGGTGATCAATGATGAGTGATTAATAAGTGATTGAAAGCTGACTGATGGGAGATAAAAAGTGGCGGGTTAGTCAGTAATAAATAATTCAAATAACAGGTCGCGAATCCAGCGCTGTGCCGGGTCTTTGTGGGTTCGCTCATGCCATGCCGCAACTAGTGCAAAACCTTCAACGGGAAGTGGTGTTTCTTGCATTGCCAGTCCATCCAGGTGTTCAACTAAACGTTTGGGAACGACAGAAATCAAATCGCTGGCACGGACGATATTGGTCATCACCAAAAAGGATTTTACCGAGAGCATCACTTGTCGTTCGCGCCCGATTTTTGCCAAGGCTTCGTCGGTTGCACCGCTGAAGCAACCGCCGTTGTAAGAGAACAGTGCGTGTTCAAGACGGCAGAATTCATCGAGCGATAAAGGGGCTTTTGCAGCGGGATGTTCCTTGCGCATCACACACACATATTCTTCGTCGAACAAACGGCGCGCATGTAAATCGGGCGGACTATTCGCCGGGCTTAACAACACTAATTGCAGATCGCCGCGTTCCAGTTGCGAATGCAAACTTTCGTTTTCAATTGGCAAGAGTGCTACGCGGATATTCGGGGCGCGCTTTTTCAATTCCAACACAAAAGGTACGGCGACTGCTTGTAAGGCATAGTCGGTCGCGGCGATGGATAGGGTCATGCTGGCAGTGAGCGGATCAAACTCGGTGGGTGTTAGCAGTACAGCGATTTCTGCCAGTACTTGTTTGACGGGCGCTGCCAATTCCAGCGCGCGCTCGGTCGGCACAATGCCCCGTTGTGAGCGCACAAACAGTGGATCGTTAAAGCTTTCACGCAGGCGGGTCAGCATGCCACTCATCGCCGGTTGAGTGAGAGAGAGCCTTTCTGCCGCGCGGGTTACGCTGCGTTCATCCAAGAGGGCATCCAGTGCTTTCAATAAATTGAGATCGATATTTTTTATGTCGCGCATGCCGCCACGCTCTGTTTATGCTTGGTCATTTTCCAGCATGCTAGCACTTATATCTTCCACGCGTGTACAGCCCGATAACGCCATCGCCACGCGCATCTCTTTGGCAAAAATATCGATCACTTCTTTGACTCCGCGTTTTTGTCGTGCTGCCAATGCGTAAACCCAGGGGCGGCCGATCATCACCATTTTGGCGCCCAGCGCCATGGCGCGGACAATATCCAGACCCGAGCGCACGCCGGAATCGAGTATCAGGCTGAGGTCGTCGCTTACGGCATCGGCGATGCGCGGCAGGGCTTTTATTGAGGAAAGTGCCCCGTCCAATTGGCGGCCGCCATGGTTGGACACGATCAAACCATCGCAGCCGATAGTGGCAGCTTGTTTGGCGTCGTCGGCGTCGAGAATGCCTTTGATGATGAAGTGGCCGTCCCACTCGGCGCGGATGCGGTCGATATCGGCCCAGGTCACTTTGGGGTCAAAGTTAGCGCCCAGCCAACTCCAGAATTCATCGATGCCAGCGTTTTCGCCGAGGATAGGTGCAATATTGCCCAGTGAATGGGGGCGACCGAGCAGTCCGACATCCCAGGCCCAGTGTGGTTTGGTAAGCACTTGGCCGACGCGGGTGAGTTTGCGCTGCAACAGGCTGCCGCCCGATAAACCCGAGCGCATATCGCGGTAGCGGGTGGCTGGCACGGGCATATCGACGGTAAATAGAAGGGTGTTGGTTCCGGCGGCTTTGGCGCGTGCGAGCATTTCGCGCAAAAAGCCGCGGTCGCGGATCATGTACAACTGGAACCAGATGGGGTTGTTAACACCTGCGCGCACCTCATCAATCGAGCAGGCCGATACGGTCGATAAGCAAAAGGGGATACTGGCCTCTTCCGCCGCCTGCGCCGCTTGGACTTCACCACGCCGCGCATTTAAGCCAGCGATGCCAACGGGCGATAGACCGAGTGGCAGCGAAAAGGTCTGGCCGAACAGTGTAGTTTCAGTCGATATGCTGGATACATCGCGCAATACCCGCTGGCGCAGGGCAATCTGTTGCAGGTCGGATTGGTTGTTGCGCAGGGTGGTTTCGCTAAAGGCGCCACCGTCGATGTATTCAAATAAAAAGTGCGGTAAACGTTTGCGGGCGAGGCTGCGATAGTCGTCAATATTGGCGAGGATCATGGCGATTAACCTAGTGTAAAAAAATGTTATAGTTTCATTGACTCTATGTTAGCATCTTTTACTTATAAACCATTTTTTATATGCGATCTGTGTTGCGTAGAAATGATGTGTTGCTAGAGTAACTAAAATGCCACTATAAGCTCGATCAATAACGGGCACTCTCCATCCTAATAATGACAATGTGGAGCCTTGATGAACAATAACGGTAAATCCGTAAACCTGTTGTTGCCGCTGATCCTGATCATCAGCCTGTTCTTCTTATGGGGCATGGCGAACAACCTTAACGATATCCTTATCACCCAGTTCAAGAAGCTATTTACCCTGTCGGATTTCAAAGCCGGCTTGGTGCAATCTGCCTTTTACACCGGCTATTTTGTCTTCTCGATTCCCGCTGCCCTCTGGATGAAACGCTTCGGCTACAAAGCGGCCGTGGTGTTTGGCTTGCTGCTCTATGCGGCTGGCGCCTTTCTGTTTTATCCCGCTGCTGCCCAGCGCGAATATGTGCTGTTTCTCGGCGCACTCTTTGTGATCGCCAGTGGTTTGGCATTTTTGGAGACCTCGGCCAATCCATTGATTGTTGCCATGGGCGACCCGGCGACCGCCGAGCGGCGGCTCAATTTTGCGCAATCGTTTAATCCCTTTGGTTGCATTGCAGGGATTCTGATCGGACGCGAATTTATCCTCTCCGGCAACGAGCCGACGGTTGAAGAGCTGGCGGTGATGAGTGCTGAACAGCTGGAACAGTTTTACCAGTTTGAATCCCATGCAGTGCAGGGGCCTTACCTGGTGATTGGTTTGATCGTGCTGGCCTGGGCGCTGGTGGTATTACTGGTCAAGTTCCCGCGTATCGCCACGCAACCTGCTATCGATGAAACCGGCAGTTGGGCCGACTACAAAACCCTGCTACGCAATGGCGAGTTTATGTTTGGCGTGGCGGCACAGTTCTTTTATGTGGGCGCGCAGGTGTGTATTTGGAGTTTCCTGATCCGCTATGGGCAGGAAGCGGTGCCGGGCACGGGCGAGAAAACCCTCGCTAATTATCTAATGGGCTCACTAGTGGTGTTTATGGTTGGCCGTTTTGTCGCGACGGCGCTCATGGGGCGTTTCCGCGCTGCCTGGTTGATGTGGCTGTATGCGCTCGCCAATATCGCTCTTTGCGCTTACGCGATGCTAGTTCCCGGCCATACTGGCCTGCTCGCACTGGCAGCGACCAGCTTCTTTATGTCACTAATGTTCCCTACCATTTTTGCCTTGAGCATCAAGAATCTGGGCGCGCGCGCCAAGGCAGGCTCATCGCTGGTGATCATGGCGATTATCGGCGGTGCCGTACTCACGGCGGTGATGGGGTTGGTATCGGATCTGACCAGTATCCATTCCGCCGTCGGCGTACCGCTGGTGTGTTTTGCAGTAATTGCGCTTTACGCACGCAGCCGCGATAAGGC
>NZ_JBRFPI010000012.1:0-24774 GCF_053579595.1 Cellvibrio sp. | reverse complement strand
GTTGCCTGACGTCTCCATCAGTGATTCATTAAAACGCCTGCCCGGTTTGGCGCAAGACCGCGACCGCGGCAATGGCAGCCAGATTTCGATCCGCGGTATGGGCGGTATGCTCGGCTTTACCACCCTGAATGGCCGCGAAGTGGCGATTCTGGAAGAGACACGCAACATCCGCTACGACCAATTCCCCTCCGAATTGATCAATGCGGCGCAAGTCTACAAAACCCCGCAAGCCTGGATTGCTGAAGGCGGTGTATCGGGCACTGTAAACCTGGACACCATCAAGCCGCTGGATTACGACTCCACCAAAGTGGTAGTCGATCTGCGTGCAACCTCTTCCGAACTGGGCAAAGATGTTGATGATGCTGCGAATAATGGCATCGGCCAACGCGTCAGCATTTCCTATATCGACCAATTCCTCGATGACACCCTCGGCGTAGCTATTGGCTATTCAGGCCGTTCTGAATCCATCGCCACCCAACGCGCCGAGCTGTGGAACTACGGCGATACCTGGCACAACACCCAATGGAACAGCGAGTTGGGTGCAAACGTGATCGCGCCTTGGGGTGGTTCTGCCCTTGTACGTGGCGGTGAAGACGAACGCCAAGGTGTGATGGGCGCGATTCAATGGCAGCCAAACGATAATCTTGAAATTTCCTATGATGGCTTCTGGTCTTCATTTGATATCCGCGAAAATCAGCGCGGTTTTGATTTCCAAATCAGCAACAATTTCGACAACCAGTGGGACCTGATCAGCACGGTCCCAACGGCTTACACCAACAGCAACCTGGGCGCTGGCGCTGTAGATTTAATTTCCGGCACTGTTAACCTCAGCTCCCTGCGCAATCTGAACGAAGAATACGTGCAAGACGACGAGCTCACCAGCCACGGTGTAAACGTGAAGTGGTCGCAAGATTTGTGGACAGTCGCTGCCGACGCTGGCATTTCTGAAACCAGCCGCGACAAACGTTGGGCCACAGTGCGCACTGAAAACAGCGCTCCCGGCCGCGCAACCTTTGGTGCGACTAATGATGGGCGTATGACATTTAAATTGTTGGACGCGTCATTAACTGACACCAGCACCAATAATGTCGCCAATATTCAAGTACAACCCCAAGCTGAAGGCGGCGATGAACTCAGTTCATTCAAATTGGATTTCACCCGCGACTTTGATAATGGCTTTGTGCAAGCCGTTAAATTTGGTGCTGCTATTTCCAGCCGCGATAAATTTGAGCATGGCCAAATTTGGTCACAGAGCGTTACACAAAACGCTGGTGCAGCCATTCCGGCCAACGCGATTATCGATGCAAAAAGTGCAAGCTACTGGAGCGACCTTCCCGACTATCTGAGTGTTGATCGCAATGCAGTCATCAACAATTATTTCGGTGGCCTGAAAAATCCGACACCGGGCGATGCGGATGATTTAATTTCCAGTTGGGATGTCAGTGAAGATATCAGCGCGCAATACGTGCAATTGGATATGGGCACTGAAGTATTCGGATTAGCACTTACCGGTAATCTCGGCGTGCGCAATGTAGAAACTGAAACCACTTCCAGCGGCTATCAGCAAGGAGAAGATGTTTGGGTAGAAGTCACTCCGGGCAACTGGCAGCCACAACAAGTCGTCAACGCCATATCAGTTGATCACGACTACAGCGACGTGCTGCCAAGCACCAACTGGACATTGAACCTGAACGATGAACAATTAATTCGTTTCGCAGCCGCCAAAACCATGGCACGCGCTCCGGTTAACATGATGAGCCCGAGTCTCAATTTGAATGAAGATTTGTGGGGTTCAAACCCGGGTGAATCCACTTCCGGTAATCCAAAACTCGATCCATTCCGCGCTGATCAAGCGGACCTTTCTTACGAATGGTACTACGCTGAAGGTTCACAATTTGCAGCAACGCTTTTCTACAAAGATTTGGAAAGTTTTATCGCCCGCGCTGCCGATGCAGAAACTGTGGTGAGCAATGGTAAAGAATACAAAGTATCGCGCCCCATTAACGGCAGCGGCGGTTACATCCGCGGCTACGAATTACTGTGGCAACAATCGTTTGATTTCTTACCGGCGCCTTTTAATGGTTTGGGGATTTACACCAACTACTCGCACAACGAATCCAACGTTGAACAGTTTGTACCGCTGAACAGCGATTACAAAGCCGGTTTGACGGGCTTGTCGGAAGATGTCGCTAACTTTACGCTCTGGTATTACCTGAACGGTTTTGAAGCGCGCACATCCTACAGCTATCGCAGTGAATTCCAACGCGATATCAATCTGGTGATGGGCGAAGAAGGCATGAACGATGCGGAAGGCTATTGGGATTTGAGTTTGTCGTACGAATTCAACGACCATTACAAAGTCTACTTCCAGGTACAAAACCTCACCGACGAGCCGTACAAAACTTACGGTTTGGAGTCCAATAATCCAAACCACATCAACAAATATGAAGAGTTTGGCACTCGCTATTCTGTTGGTTTGAACTGGAAACTCTAGTACGTTTTGTTGGTAATACTGCTTTAACTTGTTAATGGAACTCTCCCTTATTGTGCGGCTGCTTCGGCAGCCGTGTTTTTTTGGGAACCACAATTCCACAACACATAGATGAGCTAGATGATGATTAAAAAATTACTGCTTCTTGCCATAGGTTTTATCGCCGCAAGCACTTTGGCAAACACACCTGTACCAATTAATGCAAAGCCCTTTTACGTCGGTGCTGATCTATCTTATGTCAATGAAATGGAGGATTGCGGAGCAACCTATTACGACAAAGGTAAAAAACAGGATCCCTTTGCACTCTTCGCCAAAAAAAGTGCTGACCTAGTACGTGTGCGCCTATGGCATGACGCCGAATGGACGAAATACTCTGACCTCGCCGATGTGAGTAAAACGCTACAACGCGCGAAAGATAATAAAATGAAAACCCTGTTGGATTTTCATTATTCCGATACTTGGACTGACCCCGAAAAACAATTTATTCCCAAAGCCTGGGCGCATATCACCGATACCAATCAACTCGCTCAAGCGTTATACGATTACACAACGGAGACACTCGCTGCTCTCGATAAAAAAAATCTGTTACCCGACATGGTGCAAGTTGGTAACGAAACCAATATCGAAATACTGCAACAAGAGAACTCCATAGTACACGGCATTCCCAATTGGCAACGTAATGCAAAATTGTTAAATAGCGGCATTAAAGCCGTGCGCGATTACAGCAAACAATCCCAAAAACCTATCCAGATTGTGTTGCATATCGCCCAACCGGAAAACGCGCTCTGGTGGTTTAAACAGGCAAGCGAAAATGGTGTGACCGATTTCGATATTATTGGCCTCTCCTATTATCCGCAGTGGTCCACTTATAAACTACCGGATTTGCCGGATGCCATTAAAGAATTAAAAAACACCTATCGCAAAGAGGTGATGATTGTAGAAACCGCTTACCCCTGGACGCTGCATAATTTTGACAAGGCTGGCAATGTTTTGGGTGAGAAAGCGGTGCAGCCCGAATATCCTGCCAGCGCTAAAGGCCAGCTGCTTTATCTGCTAACATTAACCCAATTGGTAAAAGCCTCAGGTGGACTGGGCGTTATCTACTGGGAACCGGCTTGGGTCAGCACTCGCTGCAAAACCTTGTGGGGCAAAGGCTCGCATTGGGAAAACGCCAGCTTTTTTGATGCAACACGCCACAACAATGCCCTACCCGCATTTTTGTTTTTTTCGGCAGACTATACCGAATAATGTAATCACCCATGCAATTCAAGAAGAATACGAGTGAGAGAGAATATGATTAACAAAAAAATTCACATCTATACCTTGGCACTGTGTAGTTTGATCGCTTCCTGTTCGCCAGCACCGCAACATACATCGCCTGTTGGCGATACGCTCTACGATAAAGACTGGCAATTTTTCCGCAGCAACAATGCACTCGATCTGGCAACAGCGCAACAGCAAAAAGAATGGGAACCTGTGCAAATCCCGCACACTCCCAAAATCGAGCCACTCGTGGTAAACGAACAATTCCAGGGTGATGCCTGGTATAAAAAAACCATCGCAACAGAAGAGAGCTGGAAAGGTAAACAAATCTCATTAAAATTCGAAGCAGCAATGAATGTTGCTGAAGTTTGGTTAAACGGTGAAAAACTCATTACCCATGTCGGTGGATATTTGCCCTTCACGGTTAATCTCACCGAAAAACTAAAGTGGGATACACCCAATGAATTGATGGTGCGGCTGGATAATCGCGACAATCCGGTCACTGGTCCCAAGCCATTAAAGGATTTGGATTTTAATACCTATGGAGGTATTTATCGCCACGTGTATTTGCAGGTTAATAATGATTTGCATATTACTGATGCGGTCGCTGCAGGCAAAACCGCAAGCGGTGGAATTTTTGTAAGCTATCCACAAGTTACGACCGAACAAGCCACTATCAGAATCAAAACCCATCTCGCCAACGCGCATATTGATCCGAAAAAATTCCGTGTTGTGCAAAAATTATTGGCTGGAGATAAAGTAGTCGTTGACCAAACTGGCGAACTGCAAACGGTGAACGGAAAAACAGATGCCGAAAACACTATTGATTTAGTGCTTGCCAATCCGCAACTTTGGTCTCCCAAAACACCTAATCTCTACCATTTGGTTACCCGTGTTTATGAAGGCGATTCGTTGGTAGACGAACAGACCACACGCATAGGTATACGCGAATTCAAGTGGGTAAAAAATCAATTATTGATCAATGGCGAGGCAACATTCCTGCGCGGGGTAAATCGCCATCAAGAATATCCTTATGTTGGTTACGCAACGTCTGATGCAGCAGATTATCGCGATGCCGTCAAAATAAAATCCGCCGGATTTGATTACGTACGCCTCTCACATTACCCGCACTCACCAGCGTTTATGGCCGCTGCCGATGAACTAGGCCTGGTGCTGCTGGACTCTATTTTAGGTTGGCAATATTTTTCTGAAGACCCGGCATTCCAGGCGCAAATTCAACAAACCTGCCGGGATTTAATTCGCCGTGACCGCAATCACCCCTCAGTAATGGCCTGGGAATGTTCGCTCAATGAATCCTGGATGACCGAACCTTTTATCGATTCACTCACCAAAATTATCGATGAAGAATATCCGGGCGCAATGTCTGCTGGTTGGCAGGAATACGGTTACGATATTTATCTACAAGCGCGCCAGCATCGTTTGGAACACTACAAAGAGCCAAGCAAGCCCTACATCGTCAGTGAATATGGTGATTGGGAGTATTACGCCATGAATGCCGGTTTAAACCAAACCGAATGGGCAAATTTGCTGCAAGCAGACCGCTCCAGCCGCCAATTATTAAGCGATGGCGAAACACGTTTGTTGCAGCAGGCAGCCAACATTCAGGAAGCACACAACGATAACTTCAACACACCGGCATTTGCTGATGGCTACTGGGTGATGTTTGATTACAACCGCGGTTACGCACCGGACTTGGAAAGTTCGGGCATTATGAGTATTGATCGCCTACCGAAATACAGCTACTACTTTTACCAAAGCCAGCGCGATGCGAGTGAAGTATCTGACAAATTCAGTTCTGGCCCTATGGTATTTATCGCGAGCGAGTGGACCGAAAAATCCGATACCAGTGTGCGCGTATTCAGCAATGCCGATGAAGTGGAATTATTACTTAATGGAAAAATTATCGCTAAACAAACACCGGATCAAAATGGCAACAGTAAAAATCTGAAAAACCCACCCTTTAGTTTTGCACTTGAAAAATACGAGGCAGGCGAATTGAAAGCCATTGGTTACATTAATGGCAAAGCCGTTGCGGAACATAAAGTCATAACCGCTAGCGTAGCAACGAATATTCGTTTAACGGTAGATACCAGCGGAAAAGCACCTCAAGCTGGCGTTAAAGACATTGTGTTTGTATATGCGCAATTAGTGGATAGCACCGGCAATTTGGTACGCACTAATAATATCCCGGTTACCTTTGGAATTCGCGGCAATGCAAAATTGATCAGTCCGGTCGAAGTCAGCACTAGCAGTGGTATTGCAAGTGCATTAGTTGAAATTGGCGATTCGCTGGATGACATCAATATTAGTGCTGCTAGTGATAATCTAGCCGGTGCCAATTTGAAACTCTAACAGCCTATTAAAATTATTGATGCCTAATTGGCGTTGTCCTGGAAAAGATGACGCCAGTTCTTATGGGCAGTTATGTTCTTAACAACGGGCATATCACAGATATAAAAATACTTCGGTGTGAATTACACCAACAGCTTTCAGTTGACTAGCGGCTATTTATCGCGCAAGATCCGCGTCAAAATTATAAAGCCCTCCTACGATGGGCTGATGCGATGCTTCCACCCACTCCCCTACGCAGTAATTCCTCTAGCTAACTTCACCCTGCGCTGATTTGCGCTGAATTTGCTTTGCTCCGCTTTTTCTGCGGCGCACAGACTTATTTCAATTTTTATCCTATCTATGAGGGACATATGTACAACAAAATTGCATTCATTTTGATTTCATCTTTCATGCTCGCTGCATGTGGCGGTGGCGGAAACACAAATAGCACACCAAAACCCAGCTCCATAGCCAACGTCAGTTCCATACCCGCGTCCAGCTCTACACCAACGTCCAGTTCTACACCAACGTCCAGTTCTGCACCCACTGCGAGTTCAACTGCTGCAGCAATTGTCCTGCAGGGACAATTTAAGGACACGAGTATTTCCGGCGTGCGCTTTGTTTCAGGCGCGCAGACAGGCATGACCAATAGCACGGGAACATTTACCTACGAGCAGGGAAAATCCATCAGTTTTTCAATCGGCGGCATAACACTGGGCAGCACCCTGGGGAAACCATTGATTACCCCCATCGATTTGGTTGAGAACGGTAGCTCCACCCATCAAACCGTACAAAATATGGTGCGCTTTTTGTTGATGCTCGATGCCGATGCCTACAGCGAAAATGGCATTCAACTTTCAACCGCGCTACAAACGGCAGCAAACAACTGGACGCAAATTGATTTTAGTGCCCCCATGTTTGAACAAAACATGACTACTATTATGACGGCAGCCTCGGCCGCCGATGGAGGCACACATCAACTACCCGAGACTACCGATGCAAAAGAACATCTGGAAGCCACTCACCTGTGCAATTATTCGGGCATTTATCAGGGTACCTTCACAGAGGATAACAGCGGCGATAGCAACGGCAAGCTCGCGTTTTTCGTCAATGCATTAAATGGCGAAGTGAATGGATTTGCGCTGCCGGAAAACACCCTTGAACCTACCGAATTGAGCGCGATAACTCCGCTGCAATACAATCAAACAGCAGCGTTTGAAACAGGCAGCAGCAACGATAAGAGCAGCTATAACGCCGAATTTATTTCAGCCAATGACATCACCGGCAAATGGAAAAAAGAAACGCGCAGCGGATCTGTCAGCGCAACGCGCGTGGGCGGTGCGAGTAATGCCGTCTATCGTTTTAGCGCGAGTTTTAACGGCAATAATACCGGCGTGCTGAGTATTGATATTGATGCAGCCAATAAAGTCACCGGTTCAGCTTACAATCTTAAAACCCATGAAACCCAAACGCTCGGCGGCCAATTAACCGGCCCCTGGTTAACCATCGCCACTGCCGACAAAACACAGCTGCAAGGGTTGTTGGGTATTGAGTCCGGCCTTTTGATTGGCACCTGGGTAAATACTACCAAGGGCACATCAGGAAATTTTTCTGGCAGCGGCTGCCAACTGAATCCGGTGTCGCTGTCTATTAGTGGTTTCCGCAACTGGAAACTGGGCAGCAACACCGGCTCCAAGCAGTTGATCCCGGCCACGGGGACAGATCCATTGGTATTGCTGGATGGCACACCAATAGCCATGGTGCGCATGACCGTAGCACCCTGGGGTGAAATGTCATTTCCGATAACCGGTTTTGATAAAACCGGCGAGGCCGAAGCGGTTGACCTGAGCAATTCAAGCTTTATCGATATCACCTACCAATCCAACCAAAGTGTTAACTTGCAGTTGCGCCAATATGCTGTGCATGGTGGAACACACAATCAAATAATACTGCCCGCCGCAACCGAGTTTACCAGCGTTCGCGTTCCACTGAGCAATTTTGTCGGCGGTTTAACCCCTCTGGATTTAACCAAAGTTGCCAAATTTAATTTCGCATTGTTGAGCAATAATTCCAACGATGGTTACGCAGAATTGATTGTGAAACGATTTAAGATAGACAACTTTAACTAGCACTTCTTCAATTTGGCAGCACCTCGTGTTACGAGTTGTTGCCAACTTGGAGACCAGAGCAATTCCCCTATCAACGCCGCGTACGACTCAAACGCTCCACTACCGACACCAATAAATCAATTTCTTCACAGGTGTTGTAAAACGCAAAACTTGGGCGCACGGTAGTTTCCAAACCAAAGCGACGCGACGCAAAATCGGTTGTGCGCACTGATGCCCGGAGCGTACCGCAATACCTTCGCGATTTAATTCAGTACCCACCTCTTCGGTTTTATAACCCGCCAATAATGTAGACGTGATTGCCAAAAACTGGTTTGATGATGATAAGCCGAGCACACGCACTTGGAATAACTACACACCCGCCAATCCACATTTGGCGGCGATTAGTTTTAGCGGGGGGGGGTTGATTATTCAATCATTTCAACTCGTAGCCCGTATGGAGCCAAGCGAAATACGGGCATCTTTATGAAAATAAAAATCCGTAATACGTTTCCCTCCTTACGGGCTAGGCGTTAAAACCGAACGGTTCCACCAAGCTGCCAACCCGTTGAATAATCATAATCAGAATACGACAGCTCCACGCTGGCATTTTCTGTTAAAAAGTGACGTGCATGAATATTGTATGTGTTTTGATCTTCAATATCGGATTCATCGCTCCACACTTGGCCTACACCAGCGCCTACACTAAAACGATGCGTAAAGTAGTAATCCGCGCTGGCATTTATCGAATGGCTATCAGACTCGTTATATTCGCCGTAACGCACTTCAACACCAAATGCCCGCTCACCAACCAAGGGTTTTACATACTTTGCATTCAGGTTCCAATGTTCAGAAACATCCGTATGCTCATAGAAATCCGACCACACCTGCAGGCCATCTATCGGGGCAATACCCACTGCTGCATTCCAGCGCGATTCCCAGTCCGTTGAGCCTTTAATAAAATTGGATTCATCATTCAAGCGATAATGATAAGTCCACTTGTTTTCCGTAATTCCTGCACCGACAAAAAAAATACTATTGGGCACAAAATAGGTTAGGTTCGCACCACGCGAGTAAGCATCTTGATTATCTCCCTCGTATTCATATTCACTATTAGATAACGAAACGGAAAATGAGCTCGCTTTTTGCAAAAAGGCAGCCTCAGCCAATGGCAATCCCGCTGTATCAACCGGAGAAAAATACAGTTTTCCGGATAAACCAACCGAGTAATTATCGCCCGAATAATAATCGGAATCAGTCTCACCATAATTCGCGCTAATTTCGGTTCGATAGGTTTCAGACAGGGCAAATGGTGCGATAGTAAAGCTGGATGTGGCAACGATTGCGCTCAATACTGCTAATTTCATAACTATTCCTCTAGGTAACAACTCACGCATCTCCTTTGGATGCAGCCGTCATACTAGTGATCGAGCCATGAATTGCAATGAAATGTTACAGACTGATACAACCATGAGAAAGCCCCACATGATTGCATGTGGGGCTTTTTGCTTTTCTGCAAAATATTTTTACATCGCCCAATGAGCTTGCACTCATTACCCGCGCGGATGTTTATTGAAAAAATCGATGGTGCGTTGCCAAGCTAAATTAGCGGCGGCTTCGTCGTAGCGGGGGTAGTGTCGTTATTGAAGCCGTGTTGGGTGTTTGGGTAGATGTGGGCTACAAATGGTTTGCCCTGTTTTTTCAATGCACTTTCGTACTCTGGCCAATCGGCTTTGATGCGTTCATCTTCACTGGCTAAATGAATTAACAAGGGCGCTTTTATATTCGCGACCGCAGCCACATCCGCATGGCGGCCATAAAAAGGTACGGCGGCATTTAATTCCGGCATTCTAGTGGCGAGAAAATTGGCGATGCCGCCGCCATAACAGAAACCCACTACGCCCAGTTTGTCATTTTCTTCAGGTAATTTTTACAGACATTGTTCTGTCGCTGCTGCCTGCACCCGCCCGTTTGAACGCCTAAACCAATACTGACCATATCCTATTTCATTTATGCATTTCTACGTATAAGAGGTAGGACGTATAGATTAATGTTGTAAAAATGGCTGTCTGTGCAAAGGTATTAAAAAAAATCTTCGTTGGTATTTATCAGCTAAAATAAGAGTGTAAATCCTTAAACCATGTTGATCACTGAGACTAATCCCTTGTTTAAGCTGCAGATTCTAAAAAAGAATAGAGAGCTAAGCACTAACATTAATCTGCAGCTAATACAGTTGGGGATTGAGGTTGAGTGGCAGTATCTGGATGAACTTTCCAACACTCTAGATACTGCCAATATTCTATTGTTGGATGCTAGCGATGTAGGTCTAGAATTCGCACCTCTGCTCGACACTCAAACAATCATTGTACTTGTACAAGAGTGGCATTTGCGGGCATTGTCAGAATGGCTGAATAAAGGAGCAATCAACTGCATTCCTGCTGGCGATATAATTGCGGCTACGGCTAATATTCTCTCTGAATACTATCGTCACCAACGCCATAATCTTAAGTCAAATAATGACCCTGAATTACTCCAAGCAGTATTTGACTCCTTACCCATACCACTCTTCTTCAAAGATAAAAATCATATCTATCGCGGTTGTAACACAGCCTTCGAGAACTATTTAGGCTTTTCTCGTAACGAATTATTAGGGCGGGACGTCTATTTCGTCGCACCAAAAGAACTTGCACAACGTTATGAGAAGGCGGATATAGATTTGCTCAATAACAAAGGCCTGCAGGAATACGAAACCCAAGTGCGCTATGCCGATGGCACCTTACGTGATGTGCAATTCCACAAAGCTGTTTTCCATTACCCAGAAAACCAAGTGTATGGCCAAGTGGGCGCCATATTTGATATAACCGAACGCAACCTTCTAGAAAAACAGTTGCGCGAATTAACACTGATAGATGAGCTTACCGGAGCACCAAATCGGCGTGCATTTTTCCAAACCGCCGCACGAGAGATAGAACAAAGCAAACGCAGTAACCGGCTCTTTTCTACATTAGTATTAGATGTTGATAAGTTTAAAAGAATTAATGACAGCTACGGACATGCAGCTGGTGACTTGGTACTGCAGAATTTGGTGAATGTGAGCAAAGAGGTGATAAGAGCACAAGATACTTTTTATCGCGTAGGAGGAGAGGAATTTTATTTTATTTTGCCCGATACCCAAATCAATGCGGCAAAAGACATCGCCAACCGCTTACGCCAGGTGCTAGCACGTTCAAGTGTTTTATTCGCAAACTCACTTATTAATTTTACGGTGTCGATAGGAGTCGCAGAGTATGTCATCAACGAAAGTATAACCCATCTATTGCACCGCGCAGATGCAGCACTCTACGAGGCAAAAATGCAAGGTCGTAATCAGGTAGTAGTAGCATCATAATATGCCAGTAATGCCTAGCGAAAAATTGAATTAGGCATTGCACTAAGGCTATCTAGACATTCATAAGGGATTTAAAAAGTGATTACGTAAGATTACACAGACATGAATAACCACTTAAGCATTAGGCCCAGCGGCCGGAAAAATGCACCAGCCGCTAAAGTATGTACTTTCTATCCCTGTAGATGTTTTTTGAAAAAATCGATGGTGCGTTGCCAAGCTAAATTAGCGGCGGCTTCGTCGTAGCGGGGGGTAGTGTCGTTATTGAAGCCGTGTTGGGTTTTTGGGTAGATGTGTGCTGCAAATGGTTTGCCGTGTTTTTTCAATGCGCTTTCATAATCTGGCCAACCGGCGTTGAT
This sequence comes from Cellvibrio sp., assembly GCF_053579595.1. Lineage (NCBI taxonomy): Bacteria > Pseudomonadati > Pseudomonadota > Gammaproteobacteria > Cellvibrionales > Cellvibrionaceae > Cellvibrio > Cellvibrio sp. Next base: position 12,819 of record NZ_JBRFPI010000012.1, on the reverse strand, counting down.
ACGCTCATCTTCACTGGCCAAATGAATTAACAAGGGCGCTTTGATATTCGCGACCGCAGCTGCATCCGCATGGCGACCGTAAAAAGGGACAGCGGCATTTAATTCCGGCATTCTTGTGGCGAGAAAGTTGGCGATGCCGCCGCCGTAGCAGAAACCGACCACACCCAATTTGCCATTACCCTCGGGCAATTTTTGCAGATACTGCGCAGCCACTACAAAATCTTCCTGGGTTTTGGTTTGGTCGAGCTTTTGAAACAGTTCGCGCGCTTTGTCTTCATCGCCCGGATAGCCGCCAAGCGTAAATAAGGCATCGGGAGCGAAGGCGATAAAATTATCCAGCGCAACGCGGCGGGCAATATCTTCAATATGTGGATTTAAGCCGCGATTCTCATGCACGACTAATACCGTCGGCAATTTTCCACTCAGTTTTGCGGGGCGCACCAGGTAGCCGCGTACCTTGCCGTTGCCAGTAGGTGAATCAATTTCTACATAGCTGGTGTGAATGCGTGCATCGTCAGGTTTTATTTGTTGTGCAGCCGCAAATTGCGGGCTGAGTGCAGCGAGTAGCCCGCTGGCAGTGACACCGGCAAGGGCGGCGTATTTTGCAGCGCCGGTTAAAAAATCGCGTCGCGATGCCTGGCCATGCACATATTGGTCAAACAACTTTAAAACTTCAGGATGAAAATCGTCAGCGGTTTTGCGTGTCATCATTGGCTCCCTAAAAATAAAATGGGCCGCTAATATGGCGGCCCGTTAATTTTTTTACGTCGGCATAGCGCGAGATTAGCTCGCGTATTTCACTGAGCAACCATAGGGCGCGGTGCTTGGGTTAGGAATTTCTTTACCTGCACTTAACGCTTCCAATGCTTCTTTTACATAGGGCACAGCTTTGGGAATATCGGCAGGGTTTGCGGTTTTAATACTGTCGATACCACCTTTGTACACCAGAGTGCCCTCTGCATTAATCACAAACATATGCGGTGTGGTTTTGGCGTTGTAGAGTTTGCCGATGGTGCCTTCCGGATCAAGAATGGTATTGGTGGGTGCTGCGCCGCGTTTTTCATTCAGGCTGATGGCGGTTGCGCCATCGACATTGCCCTGCTGGCCGGGAGCCGATGAAATGACTTGCAGCCAGACCACCTCTTTACCGGTGGCGTCTTTTTGCAATCCAGGAATATTACTGCTTTGATCGTAATGTTTTTTCACATAGGGGCAGTCGTGGTTGGTCCACTCAAGCACCACAGTTTTACCTTTTAAATCGGCGAGATTAATGGTGGAACCATCGGCCGCTTTACCGGAAAAGGTAGGTGCGGGTTTGTTGATAATCGGTTCGGCCATCGCCTGTGAACTTGCGAAAACTATGGCGAGACTTGCGGCGGCAATTTTTAACAATGACATAAAAGACTCCTATCCAGTTGTTGAAAATAATTAAAGTGACGCGGGTTTTGTAACTGCTGCTATTACCATATCGGGCGTTAAAATTTGTGGCAGCTCTGCCGGTTGCTCTGACTGACCTGCCGGATAAAACACATAAAGCGGTACACCACTGCGATTAAATTTTTGCAGGAATTGGGTGATCGCCGCATCGCGATTGGTCCAATCCCCTTTTAAATAGACTATGCCCTGCTGCTTAAATGTTTCTATTACGCTCGCATCGCTCAACGCGACACGTTCATTCACCAAACAACTGATGCACCAGGACGCCGTGAAATTTAAAAACACCGGTTTTCCTTCGCGCAATAATTCCGCGAGGCGCGCCTCGCTGTATGGCTCCCAATTTTGCTCTGTTAATTTGTTTTCGTTGTTTGCTGCGGTATTGCCCGCGCTAGCACTGCCCGCGCTAGCACTGCTCGAATTAACACTGAGGTAACTAACACCTGATACAAACGTAATTAATGCGATAGCGAAAACCGTTCCCGCTCTGCGCACACGCGTGCTAGATAACAAGGTGGTGTTATACAACCAGGCCGCAAAGGCGATGAGCAACATGCCGCCCAGGGCAATCACCAGCGCATTTACACCCGCCTGCTGCACCAGCACCCACACCAGCCAAATCGCAGCGGCATACATGGGAAAGGCCAAGATTTGTTTGGCGCGCTCCATCCACATGCCGGGGCGCGGCAAGCGGCGCTGCAAACCTGGCCAGCAGCTCAGCACTAAATAAGGCAGCGCCAAACCCAAACCCAGACTTAAAAAAATCGCCAACAATGCTGCCGCCGGTTGCGCGAGCGCATACCCCAATGCCGCTGCCATAAACGGCGCTGTGCAGGGCGTAGCGACAATTGTGGCGAGCACACCGGTAAAAAAACTGCCGCTGTAACCGGGCTTTTCAGTGAGCGACGAGCCTACCCCCGCGATCGAACCGCCAATATAAAAAACGCCGGATAAACTCAAGCCCACCGCAAACATCAAATACGCCACCGCCAATACAAACAATGGCGATTGAAATTGAAAACCCCAACCAATCTGTGCACCGCCCGCTTTTAATACAATCAATAACAGCGCGAGCAATGCAAAACTCGCCAGCACACCGAGTGTGTACACCACACCTTGCATGCGCACCTGCGCCGCACTTTGGTTAGCGTGGCTGACGAGTGACAAGGCTTTAATCGACAACACCGGAAACACACAGGGCATAAGATTTAAAATAATGCCGCCGACAAGTGCGAGCAGTAATGCACTGACAAAACTGATCGGGGCTGTTGCTCCTTCAGCGGCTTGCGCCTGCACCACACTGCTCACTTCAAAGCCGCGCGATATTATTTGCGACGCATCATCGCCCGACTGTTCACTTACCACTAATACGCCAGTTAAAGCATCACCGATGCGTGCAGGCGCCTCACCGGTTTTAATTGTTAATGCGATGCCATCCGCACCTTCTTTGCGTTGCTGCGCATCACTCTGCTGAATGCGCCCCCAGTCATAGGGATAAAACCAAATATCCTTTACCTGCGCGCGCTGCTGCGCTGATAACGGAATATGCAGGGTTAATTCGCCCTGGGCAGTGTCGGGATTAATCGCTGTTTGGCTTGCGCGAATATCCCAAGGGCTGGGGACAGGCAGACGCGCGAGCGCTTGATCTATACGCGCATCACCTGCCCCCACTGTTTCTGTGGCTGCAACCACCGGCAAACTGAGCGCCAACTCGACCTGCTGCGGAATGCATTCCTCTTTGCATACCAACCAATCCACCAGCGCCTGCACGGTAAATTCCTCACCCGGATTCACGCTGGCAGGCACCGTGATTTTGGTGAGCAGGGTGACCTCATTTTCATAGGCGTAATTAGTGATCGGCCCCATCGGAAAACGGCCCGGCGCAGGCCAGATAATCTCGCTCGCCGTTGCGCCCTCGGGCAAGGTCCAAGCGATGCTGGTGGCCGTTCCGGAATCACCGGGATTAACCCAATAGGTGTGCCAGTGGGGAATAATGTGTTGATGCACGCCGAGATGAATCTCTGCGCCGGGCTGCACTGCCTGTACCGATGCCACTAACTCCGCAGTTACTTGTTCAGTGGCTGCTCTGTTGGACACTGCCGAGCCATCTGCGAATGCGCTTTGAACAATACAACCACCAGCCATCATAAGCAGCGCTAGTGATACAGATTTCCAGTTTGAAAAACTCATCATAGATTGAACACCTGCCACTCCTATTATTCTGTTATCAAAGGCGATTGGGTTTTGACTACCACTGGATACAGACACTGACAGTATTTATCCACCAAAATTAACGGCATTAACAAAAATTCACACTGATTAATGAGTGCACAAGATTCCACCCTAGCGATAGATTAAAAACTGCTGAAAAACTGTGTAGGTTATAAGCTAATAAAAAAACAGTATTTTTGAAAAGAAGTAACGCCCACTACTATGCCCAGGTCAGTCATTACTGCACACCCGATACAAGCTCTCAATCAATAACTGGATATGCATTATGGCCAACGCCCAAGCAGGAGGTGAACAACACCTCAGTGACATACTCAATGAAATAAAAAAGCAACTTGCACTGATTGAATACGGCTCATTAGAGATTCAAGTTCACAATGGTCAAGTAGTGCAAATTGAACGCCGCGAGAAAAAACGCTGGGAAAAAGGTGTAAACACCAAGTAGTCAGCGACACTCAAAAAAATAGTCTAGCCACAAACAACAAACAAAAATGCCACTGACCGGACCACCGGAAGTGATATGTGAAATCTGGAGATTAGCATGTCATTTCAAACACCCTGGTCGGTTGTGCGACCATTCGTAGCAAAAAATGTTTTTCAGCGCAATGCATTAACGATTGCAGTTGGTATCGCACTTTCGGCCAATGCATTCGCGGGTTTTCCAACGCTCTACGGGAAAATCCATTTAACTGCCAATCAATATGATTTGGAAAAAATTAATTTCGACCCTACCGCTGCAGGCGCCACTACCTATAAACATATTGGTGCAACCGGTGTAACAACAGAATTAGATACATTTGCATTGGAAAGCACAGGTTCACGCTTGGGGATTCAAGGCGATTTTGATGCATCCTCCAGCGTAACTGTGTTCTACCGTTTGGAATACGGTGTGGATGTAGACAACGGCACCAACAGCAATGGCCGCGAATTAAGCCAGCGTAATATTTTTGGTGGTCTGCGCGGCGAGTGGGGTTCAATCCTTGTGGGTAAAAATGATACCCCATTAAAAACCCTGCAAACCAACACGGTACTGCGCACGGATGTTGATCGTTTCAACGATTCACCATTAGGCGATATAGGGACTTATATCGTCGGTGAAAACCGCCCGGACAATGTTATCCAATACACCTCGCCGATTCTATTTCGCGGATTGGAAATCAATCTCGCCGCTATTCAAGCGGAAGAAACTGGTGTTCCGGTCAGTGCCACCAACCAGCAAGACGACAATGATTTTGCCTCAGGCAAATCGGTTTCAGTGACTTACGGTAAAGCCAAGTGGTTTGTAGGCGTTGGTTATGACAACAACGTTGCAACCACTGATGCACTGCGCGCAGTGGGTGAAGTTACACTCGGTGCGGTAAAACTCGGCGCAATTTACCAAACCGCTGAGCGCCACGAAGATGTTGATAGCCTCGGTGGCTTATCCACTTTTGTTGGCACTAACGGCACCACCCTCGGTGCGCAAAACGGTTTAAACCCACTCTCTGAATGGGACGGCGCATCCGGTAATGGATTTAAAGAGCAAGACGGTTATGTATTGAATGCGCAATGGAAAATTGCCGGCCCATGGCTCACCAAAATTCAATACGCGAGTTCAACCACGACGCCAACCAACGCGCTTTATGCCGATGCTGAATTGGAAGGTATTGCCGTCGGTTTGGATTACAACTTCAACGCAGGCACACGTGTATTTGGTTATTTTGCCAGTGTAGAAGTAGATGGTGATGACAAGATCAGCACCAAAGCCACAACGGATAGCACTGCGGCATTTGGTTTTGATTTCCGTTTTTAATTTGTTTGCGCTCTTGCCCTATCCGCCTTGCGCATAGGGTATGCCGAAACCAGATACTTTTTGAGAGATGATCATCATGAAATTTACAGTAAGATTTATTAGTAAATCCGCGGCAATTATTGCTGCAAGTTTGATTGCAGGCAGTGTGTTTGCAAAAGATATTACCCTGTTAAACGTTTCTTACGACCCAACACGCGAACTCTATCGCGATTTTAATGCCGCATTCGCTAAACACTGGAAAGAAAAAACTGGCGATAATGTCAGTGTGGATCAATCACACGGCGGTTCAGGTGCGCAATCACGCGCGGTAATCGACGGTTTGCGTGCTGATGTGGTAACACTTGCGCTTGCAGGCGACATTGACCCTATCGCAAAAATCGGCGGACTTCTACCTGCCGACTGGGTTACCAAATTACCGCAAAACAGTGCTCCTTATACTTCTACTATTGTATTTTTGGTGCGCAAAGGCAATCCAAAAAATATTAAAGATTGGAATGATTTAACCAAGAAAGGCGTTGAGGTCATTACCCCCAATCCAAAAACCTCTGGCGGTGCACGCTGGAACTATTTGGCGGCATGGGCTTACGCAAAAAAACAAGGTAAAGACGATGCAGGTGCACAAGAATTTGTACGCGCGCTGTTTAAAAATGTTCCGGTGTTGGATACAGGTGCGCGCGGCTCAACTACGACTTTTGTACAGCGCGGTATTGGCGATATTTTGATTACCTGGGAAAACGAAGCATTTTTGGCAGTCAATGAATTAGGTGCGGATGAAGTAGAAATTGTGGTACCGAGCCTGTCAATTTTGGCAGAGCCTTCAGTTGCCGTAGTGGATGAAAATGCAAAAGCCAATGGCAATTATGAAGTAGCCAAAGCTTACCTTGAATATCTTTACACCAAAGAAGGCCAAAACATTGCGGCAAAACATTATTACCGCCCACGCGATGCACAGGTTGCCGAAGCCCACGCAAAAACATTTCCAAAATTGGAGCTGGTGACAATCGACGATTTTGGTGGCTGGTCGAAAGCACAACCGTTCCACTTTGGTGATGGCGGCATTTTTGATCAGATTTATCAATAATTTTTAGAATATAAATTCCGGGGCGGATAACGATCGTTTTCCGTCTCGATTATCGAATCTTAGTTTCCTGATCCCCCTAACGCAAAAGAATGGGTACTCAAAGAGAGTTGTAAATGAGTGAGATAGCTTCTGCGGTGTTCGATACAACATCGCCCGTCCCAAAACCCAAAAAACCTTGGGTGAAAAAATCGGTGCTACCCGGTTTTGGTTTATCCATCGGCCTCGCCGCACTCTACGCCAGTTTAATTGTATTTATTCCACTGGCAGGCCTGGTACTTAAATCCCTTGAACTGAGTTGGCCGGAATTGTGGGCAGTCGTTAGCAATCCACGTGCGGTAGCCAGTTATCAATTAACTTTCGGTGCATCGCTCGCCGCCGCCAGCATTAATTTGGTTTTCGGTTTAATCGTCGCCTGGGTGTTAGTGCGCTACGATTTTTTTGGCAAACGCCTAATCGATGCATTGGTTGATTTGCCCTTTGCATTGCCCACTGCCGTTGCCGGTATTGCACTCACTGCGCTTTACACAACAAAAGGTTGGGTGGGCCAGTGGTTTTGGTTGGCCGATATCAAAGTCGCCTATACCTGGCTGGGCGTAACCGTTGCACTCACGTTTATCGGATTGCCGTTTGTCGTACGCACAGTGCAGCCCGTACTTGCTGATCTGGAAGCAGAAGTGGAAGAAGCCGCCGCCAGTTTAGGTGCATCGCGCTGGCAAACATTTAGACGGGTTTTATTACCTGCACTTTTGCCTTCACTATTAACTGGATTTGCGTTGGCATTTGCACGCGCGATTGGTGAATACGGTTCAGTGGTATTTATCAGCGGCAATATGCCCTACAAAACTGAAATTACACCGCTGTTGATTATGACCAAACTCGAACAATTTGATTACGCCGGTGCCGCTGCACTCGGTACGGTCATGTTGATATTTTCCTTCGTGTTATTACTGCTCATTAACTTGCTCCAGCATTGGAGCCATAAGCGCACAGGAGGTTAATCATGGCCGGTGCTGTTTCATCACTGAATTCACGCAAAACTGGCGCTGCACATGCAGCCACCAGTGAAGCAACCTGGGTGCGCGTAGTGTTAATTAGCATTGCACTAACCTTTCTTGCCCTGTTTTTATTTTTACCTTTGGTGATTGTGTTTACCGAAGCCTTTGCCAAAGGTGCGCAAGTCTATTTCGCTGCGATTACTGAACCCGCTGCTGCCCATGCGATAAAACTGACATTGATTGCAGCCGCGATTGCGGTGCCTTGCAATGTGATTTTTGGTTTAGCTGCAGCCTGGGCCATCGCCAAATTTGATTTCCGCGGCAAACAATTTGTTATCACCTTAATCGATTTACCTTTTGCAGTATCACCCGTTATTGCCGGTTTGATTTATATGTTGCTGTTTGGCCGCCAGGGATTTTTTGGCCCCTGGTTAGGCGATCACGATATTCAAATTATGTTTGCCGTTCCGGGCATAGTGCTCGCCACAGTGTTTATCACTTTTCCGTTTGTAGCGCGGGAGTTAATTCCGTTGATGCAGGAACAAGGTAAAGAGCAGGAAGAGGCAGCGATTACCCTGGGCGCCAGCGGTTGGAAAATGTTTTGGCGCGTGACCTTGCCATCGGTTAAATGGGCGCTGCTGTACGGCATGATTTTATGTAACGCCCGCGCCATGGGTGAGTTCGGTGCGGTGAGTGTGGTCTCGGGAAAAATCCGCGAGCAAACCAATACCCTGCCGCTACACATTGAAATTCTGTACAACGAATATCAATTTGCCGCCGCGTTTGCAGTTGCATCGCTGCTGGCCTTATTGGCATTAGTGACACTGGTATTAAAAAGTTTGTTGGAGTGGAAAGCCGCCCGCGAACATGAACTGGCCGTGCGTGCGGCAAGTGCACAGTAATTAACTAATTTGCGAGAACAACTGTATGAGCATCCAAGTCCGCAATCTGCATAAAACCTTTGGCAATTTTACTGCCTTGAATAATGTGTCACTGGATTTCCCCACCGGTGAATTAGTCGCCCTGCTCGGCCCATCCGGCTGTGGTAAAACGACGCTACTGCGTATTATCGCCGGGTTAGAAAACCCCGATGCAGGCAGTGTGCACTTCCACGGTGAAGATGCCACTAATGTGCATGTGCGTGAACGCAATGTGGGTTTTGTATTTCAACACTATGCATTGTTTCGCCACATGACGGTATTCGATAACGTTGCATTTGGTTTGACAGTGCGCCCGAAAGAGACGCGCCCCACTAACGAATCCATTAAAAAACGTGTGCATGAATTATTGGAGCTGGTGCAACTGGATTGGTTGGCGGATCGCTACCCGCATCAACTGTCTGGTGGGCAGCGCCAACGTATTGCCTTGGCACGTGCGCTGGCAGTTGAACCAAAAGTATTATTGCTCGATGAACCTTTCGGTGCACTCGACGCTAAAGTGCGTAAAGACTTGCGCCGCTGGTTGCGCCGCTTGCACGATGAACTGCACATCACCTCCATCTTTGTAACCCACGATCAGGAAGAGGCAATGGAAGTGGCCGATAAAATCGTGGTATTAAACAAAGGCAACATCGAACAAATAGGTTCACCGGATGATATTTACAACAATCCTGCCAGCCCATTTGTGTACGATTTTATTGGCCAGGTGAATTTATTCCACAGCCGTGTCGATAACGGTTGGGCTCATATTGGCGATTACAAATTGCCCGCACCGGAACACAACAGCGTGCAGGATCAGGCCGCTATCGCCTATGTGCGCCCACACGACATTGAATTGAGTAAAATCGACAGCGAAGGTGCCATTGCCGCGCGTGTTGCCCATGTGAGCACTGCAGGCTCGGTCTTGCGTATTGAGCTGTTACATCAACTCAGCAAAGATGCACTGCATGTGGAATTGCCGCGCGCGCAGGAGCGCAATTTGAATTTGTCGGTAGGTGCGTCGGTGTACGCTAAACCCACCAATTCAAAAATATTTTTGCAAAAGTAAATTTTAAAAAAGTATCGTGGTGGAGAGTACCCACCACGACTATTTATCCCGAACCTATTCGCCACCAAATTCACAATCCAAACGACCACAAAAAACCGCTTCTTCATCGTTTGGGCTAGCGCTTTTGGCGTTTTATTAGATAACTCGTAAGAGCTGGGAATAAAACTAGGAGGCAGAATGAAAATCGAAAAAGTTTATTTTGGACTTTGCTTAGAAGCAAATACACCAATACAGAAAGTTATAAGCACATAAGAACTTGGTATTTCCCAGATTAGATATGACTGGATAGGATGCAGCCACTTTCGCAAAGCGATCAATAGCTCCATCGTGACCAACCAGACAACTGGAAAATATAATGAAAATTCGCAACCTTGATTTATCTGATAGCCCTGTCAATCAGGAACATGAAGCACTGGGCATACCTCCAGTAGAAAAAAATCATCCCGTTATTCGCACTGCAGTTTGGTTTGCGATACTGACCTTAATCAGTCTGGTCGGACTTGGTGTGGCGCAAGTATTCGGCAACAGTTGGGATGACGGTGTCACCACCATTAAAACTACACTGGATGATTCCATGTTCTGGAATGCATTGCTAGTCGGTCTGCTAGCGCAAATTGTCGATGGCGCATTAGGCATGGCTTATGGTTTGACATCTACCAGTTTTTTATTAGCGACTGGGGCCTCCCCAGCACTTGCTACCGCATCTGTGCATATGGCAGAGGTATTTACTACCGGCATCTCGGGAATATCCCACGCAAAATTTGGCAATGTGAATAAAAAACTTTTTGTCCGCCTATTGGTGCCTGGGATTATCGGCGGCCTGCTTGGTGCAATGTTGGTTACACAAGTGGATGGCAAAATCCTCAAACCCTATATCACCGTATATTTATTGCTGATGGGTGTTTACGTCTTAAGCAAAGCCTTCCGTAAACACATTGCCACCCGCAAAGAAGAACCCAAACACGTTGCCAAGCTGGCGCTGCTTGGCGGCTTTGTGGATACCTCGGGCGGTGGCGGCTGGGGACCCGTGGTTACCACCACACTGGTCGGCACGGGCCATGATCCACGCACCACGATTGGATCAGTGAACTTTGCTGAGTTTTTCCTCACCCTTACCAGTGCTGCATCGCTGTTTATTTTGGTCGATGAAACTATCTGGCATGTGGTGGTAGGGCTGATTGTAGGCGGGTTATTCGCAGCACCCTTCGCCGCCTATGCATGCAAAAAGTTCTCGACTAGAACTCTGCTGATTTTGGTGGGATTGCTGATTAGCGGGATATCAGTGTTTAATCTGTATAAGGCGCTTGTCGGGTAATGAACGCGCTCAAAAAACCAACAAACGGCAGGTTATTGAATAAACCTGCCGTTTTTGTTTAGGGTTTTGATAGACCAGCGAATCCCTTAGAATGGCGGCCTATTTTCTCCTCAGCCGGTCACCCTCATGTCCAATACCATCGAAGCCAACGATAATCACACACCTATGATGCAGCAGTATTTACGCATCAAAGCCCAGCATAAAGACGAGATGGTGTTTTATCGCATGGGGGATTTTTACGAGCTGTTTTTTGACGATGCCAAACGCGCCTCGGAGATTCTGGATATCACCCTCACCGCACGCGGCAAGTCCAATGGCGAACCGATTCCCATGGCAGGCATTCCGTTTCATTCGGCCGATGGCTACCTCGCCAAACTGGTAAAAGAAGGTGTGTCGGTGGCGGTCTGCGAGCAGATCGGCGACCCGGCAACCAGTAAGGGGCCGGTTGAGCGCAAAGTAATGCGCATTGTGACTCCTGGAACCGTGAGCGATGAGGCGCTGCTTGATTCGCGCCGCGATAATTTGTTAGTGGCGTTGCATCAGTCCGGCGAGACGTTCGGAATCGCATCACTGGATATGGCCAGCGGTCGCTTTCTGGTTTTGGAAGTGGAAGGTTTGGAATCGGCGCTGGGAGAATTGCAGCGATTAAGTCCAGCCGAATTATTAATTAGCGATCACATCACCACACCCGCATTGGTAGAAAACCGTAAAGGGTTGCGCCGCCGTGGCCCTTGGGAATTTGATTTAGAAACAGCCGAGCGGTTATTGATCCAACAATTTTCCACTAAAGATTTGGCAGGATTTGGTTGCGACCATTTAAAAACTGCGCTCTGCGCCGCGGGCTGTTTATTAAGTTACGCGCGCGAAACCCAGCGCACTGCCCTGCCCCATGTGCGCAGCCTTGCCCATGAAAACCGTGATGAAGCGGTGATTATGGATGCAGCGACGCGCCGCAATTTGGAATTGGATATCAATTTAACGGGCGGTGATGAACACACATTATTTTCTGTGCTTAATCGCAGTGCGACCAGTATGGGCAGCCGATTATTGCGCCGCTGGTTGAATCGCCCACTGCGCGATCTGGTTTTATTAATTGGTCGGCAGGATGCGATCGCTGAGTTACAACACAATTAAGCGTTTGAAATTTTTAATGGCATTTTAAAACGTGTCGGTGATATGGAGCGCATCCTTGGTCGCCTTGCGTTGCGCTCAGCGCGCCCGCGCGATTTATCGCGCTTGTTGATGTCGATTGGCACCTATCCTGAATTACAGAATGAGTTAGCTCATAAAAATTCATCGCAGTTAAAAAATCTCGCGCAGCAAATTTCGACCTTTCCCGATTTGGTAGAATTGTTATCGCGCGCGATTATTGAAAACCCGCCAGTGGTGATTCGCGATGGCGGTGTTATCGCCGAAGGTTACGATGCCGAGTTGGATGACCTGCGCAATATCAGCACCAATGCTGGCCAGTATTTATTGGATTTGGAAACACGTGAACGTGAGCGCACGGGTATCCCGACATTAAAAGTTGGTTACAACCGTGTACACGGTTATTTTATTGAATTGACAACGGCGCAATCGGAAAAAGCACCGGCGGATTATATTCGTCGCCAGACATTAAAAAATGCCGAGCGTTACATCACCCCCGAACTAAAAGAGTTTGAAGATAAAGCGCTGTCAGCACAGAGCCGTGCGCTTGCACGCGAAAAAGCACTCTACGAAGAATTGATTGATATTTTGAATATGCAATTAGTCCCATTGCAGGATTCAGCTGCTGCCGTTGCCGAATTGGATGTGCTCACCACACTCGCCGAACGCGCCGATGCACTCGGTTTTTGCAAGCCGGAATTATCCTTGCGCGCCGGCATTAATATTATTGGCGGGCGCCATCCGGTGGTTGAGCAAGTGACTTCGGCGCCCTTTGTGCCGAACGATCTGGAATTTAATCCGCAGCGCCATATGCTCATCATCACCGGCCCGAATATGG
>NZ_JBRFPI010000011.1:0-24821 GCF_053579595.1 Cellvibrio sp. | reverse complement strand
GTGGGATCAAAAACTAATTTGATGTGGTGGGCCCAGCTGGACTTGAACCAGCGACCTGCCGATTATGAGTCGGATGCTCTAACCAACTGAGCTATAGGCCCCAAGGGAACTGCAGAAGCGCAGTGGGCGGCATTATAGTGAGTTGTGCTCTATGTGGCTAGGGTTAATTCTGTTGGATTTTTAGCAAATTGCGATCAAAAAAAACCGCCAATCGGCGGTTTTTTTGTATTTGCGCTATTGTTGGCGTGAGCCTCTAATTACACACGGTGCCGGATACCGCGGGTATAACTGCGGTTCCGTTTGGCTTGGTGCCTTGGAAGCCAAATTCGACTGATTGACCGGGTTGAATGGTTTTATTCCAATCCATGTGGGTGGCGGTATAGGGGTTACTTCCAACGACTACTCCATTCCACAGGTTAGTTACGCGGGTCGCGTTAGTGTAGTTCCAGCTGACACTCCAACCATTGATTGCAGTCGCGCTGGAGTTGGTGATTTTTATCGACGCGGTAAATCCGTTGCCCCAATCGTTAGTAATGGTGTAAACACATTTTCCAGTGCTGGTCGCTCTGGAGGAGCTTGAGGCACTCCTTGAGGTCGTCACGCTACTTGATGTACGTGACGAAACAGAAATGCTTGAGCGAATGGAAGAGCTGGAGGATGAACTGCGAGCACTGCTGGATGAGATGGAGCTGACCACGCTGTTTCTGTCTATCTTGTCGAGCATGATTTGCGCATAGCGCCTGCCCAATTCGCGATAGGATGCGGTGGTGAAGTGATACACATCCATTCCTGGCAGGCCCATCGCCGAAACTACGTGGGCATTGCTGATTAATCCCGGCAACTTTCTAACCTCGGTATTGTGCCAGTGACAGCATGATCCATAATCCGCATAGAGCAACTCGCCGGCGAGAAAAGGCACATCGCCAATACCAAGATCTCTGCGCAAATCTGTAACGATTTCTTTGACCTGGTTTTTCCAATTCGGGTCGCTGGTATCGCTCTCACCCTGATGGAAAATAATGCCTTTAATGACACCGGCTTGTTGGGCTTTTTTGGCCATGTCGAGTAGCCATGCATAGCCGCCGTTGAACTGTGTTGGAATGTTTTGGTTGTTTCGACCTATAGGCGCTGATTTTTGGTAAAGCTCAATTGGAGTGCCCGATACTGCAGCGGGTACTAATCCAATGGTGACGGAACTCGGCATGCCGTCTGCCATGGTTTTTCCAAAATAATCACCAGGTCCCAACCCGCTGTAGCATCGATTGAGTGGCGGTGATGCGACATACCAGTTGCCATAGGTGCGGCCTAAATTGCCGCAGTTTAAGTCTGCCATTACTTTTACCCGGGGATTAGTAACGCGATCCTGGTTTTCAATGGGGGCTGCGCCTTCCATGTTGGACTGGCCAAACATCAAGTAAATATGAAAATTTGGATCTGGCGCGGCAGAAACTTGATTTGCCGCAGACGTTAACAGTATCGAGAAAAGCAGTTTTCCCAACATATTATTTTTATTGAACATGGATAATTCCTTCATTGTTAAGTGGGGGGATGGGGTGTAGTCGTTATTTTTTGAACCACTAACTTCAAAGTTCGCGCGGATATTAGTCGCGGAAATGCCAAATGGCTTGATTGAAATGCAGGAATGTTTGATGGGTGCAGAAAGTTGAAGCTTTATTGTAAAAAGGAGAAGTGCAAATTTTGCGAGTGCTGATTTTGGGTGGCCGCTCGACTCTGGTTGAGCATCAGGTTTTAATGAAGTGCATAAAATAAAACCCGCCGAAGCGGGTTTTATTGGGTGATGATCTATTAATCATCCAGGAAGCTGCGCAGGTGATCAGAGCGCGATGGGTGGCGCAATTTGCGCAACGCCTTGGCTTCGATCTGACGGATACGCTCGCGCGTTACATCAAATTGTTTGCCCACTTCTTCCAATGTGTGGTCGGTGTGCATATCGATACCGAAACGCATACGCAGTACTTTGGCTTCACGTGCAGTAAGGCCTGCCAATACTTCGCGAGTTGCTTCCATCAGGCCTTCCATTGTCGCTGACTCCACCGGAGAAATAATGGTGGTGTCTTCGATAAAATCGCCCAGATGCGAATCTTCATCGTCGCCGATTGGCGTTTCCATGGAGATGGGCTCTTTGGCAATTTTCAGCACTTTACGTACTTTGTCTTCCGGCATTTCCATGCGCTCGCCGAGTTCTTCCGGCGTAGGCTCACGACCCATTTCCTGCAGCATCTGGCGCGATACGCGATTGAGTTTGTTGATGGTCTCAATCATGTGTACCGGAATACGGATAGTGCGTGCCTGATCGGCAATGGAGCGGGTGATCGCCTGACGAATCCACCAGGTTGCGTAAGTAGAAAATTTGTAACCGCGACGGTATTCGAATTTATCTACCGCTTTCATCAAGCCGATGTTGCCTTCCTGAATCAAATCGAGGAATTGCAAACCGCGGTTGGTGTATTTTTTCGCGATCGAAATAACCAGACGCAAGTTGGCTTCAACCATTTCCTTTTTCGCACGACGTGCACGCGCTTCACCAATCGACATGCGACGGTTAATGTCTTTGATACTGGCGAGACTCAAGCCGCTTTCTGCTTCGATCTGTGCAAGTTGCTGTTGTGCAGTTTGTACATCGGGCAATACACGTTCGAGTTTGTCGGCGTGCTCAACTTTACCTTTGAGGAATTCAGGCAACCATGCATCGTTGGTTTCGTTGCCGGGAAATTCTTTGATAAAGGTTTTGCGTTGCATCTGGGCTCTGCGGGTGCACAGATCCATAATATGACGCTCTTGCTTGCGCACGTTGTCGAGCATTACGCGCGCTTTGGTATAAATCGGATCGAATTGGCGAGTAGGCAATTTGAAAAATTTGAACAGATCGCCCAAGGCGGACAATTCTTTCTCTGCTTGCTTGCTGCCATAACCATATTTAGCAAGCGTTTTATTCACTTTGTCTTGCTGCTTTTGCAGCTCTTCAAAGCGAACGCGCGCTTCTTCCGGATCTACACCGGAAACCGCTTCTTCTTCGTCTTCACTTGCAGCTTCTTCTTCGTCGTCATCGCCAGCAGGTTTTGCACCGGCAACAGCCACAGGGATTTCTTCGACTTCAGCAAGGGTTGCAGGAATATCTTCCACCGGATCAAGCCAGCCAATAATGACGTCAGCAAGGCGGCGCTCTTCTTTGGCGACCAATGCATATTCGTCGAGCACTTGCTGTACGGCACCTGGCCAGTAGGCAACGGCGTGCATTAATTCGCGCACACCTTCTTCGATACGTTTGGCGATAACAATTTCGCCTTCGCGCGTCAGCAGCTCGACCGTACCCATCTCGCGCATATACATACGCACGGGGTCGGTGGTGCGGCCGGTTTCCGTTTCTACGGCAACCAGTGCGGCAGCGGCTTCGGCAGCGGCGATTTCATCCGCAGCAGAGTCGCCATCAGTCATTAACAGGGTGTCGGCGTCGGGGGCAGTTTCATAGACGCGGATACCCATGTCGTTGATCATCTGGATGATGTCTTCGACCTGATCCGGATCAGAGATGTCTTCCGGCAGGTGATCGTTTACCTCGGCATAGGTCAAGTAACCTTGCTCTTTACCGCGGGCGATCAGTTCTTTAATACGGGACTGTTGCTGTTGGACGTCTTCAGACATTCGAAACCCTATTTAAAACCTGATGAGTGAAATGCAAAGCCCGAAATTATACTCCACTTGCTTGTGTGGATTCTAGGCGATTGGGTGGTGAGGCAATATTCTTCAGCCGGATAGCACCAAATTGTGCGTGTTTTGATCAGTTTTACGGTTTATGGTTGCACTTTGGTCGCCAGTGCTGCGCGAACCAGCTCATCGCGCTCTTCTTTGGTGAGTTGAGTTAAGTCGGCATTTTTCAGTTTTGCCAAGGATTCTGCCGTTTTTTTCTGTTTTTGCTGTTGGCGCAGTTTTTCCATGGCATCGCTAAATGCCGCTTGGGTGTCGTAATCGGCTTTGGCCGGTTTATCTTGTCGGCTTTGAGTTAATGCATTCGCCGCCTGTAATAAATCATGACCGGCAACGGCAGCCAGTCGTTCGGTATTTTCTGCACCGTAAATGCCGCGCCAGTAACCAATCAAATGCGAGAGGTTGTAGTGCGGCCGCTCATGCAACACCTTGAGCAAGCGGCCGAGCATCAGACAGTCGAGATCAGCCTCGTCAGCCAGCCATTCATCATGGTTGGATTCAAGGCTCGCCAGTGTTGGATAAGTCAGCAATAGTGCAAGGGCTTTGCGTACTGGTGGCATTAAATATTTACTAGCGGCGCGCGCCTGCAATTCCGGTTGATATTTCGCATTGATGGCTTTGCGTTGCGCGCGCGGCTCTTCATAAAATTCGTGATAATCCGTTGGTGGCAGCTCTTGCGGAAAATCGCTGTACTCTTCGTAATTCGCCAGCGGTGGGTGATCCCACTCCGGTTCGGTTTTTCGTGGCAGCGCCACTTTGGGCACTGTTTCTTCTGTTTTGGTGGGCACTGGCGGCGCCGCAAACAGCGATTGCATCTCGCCTTTGCTTTGCTGCTCCTGAATCAATTCCTGCAGGATATTGCGGTTGAGCCCGGTGCGGGTAGCCAAACTCTCAAACATCAATTCGCGGAATACACCTTTGGGTAAGCGCTCTAATAGCGGCGCGGCACGTTTGCTGAAGGTGGCGCGGCCTTCCATGGTGCGGATGTTTAAGCCTTCAGCGACTGCATCAAATAGGTAATCCTCAAACGGCACTGCCAGCTCGATCATGCGCTCGAATTTATCCGGGCCGATCTGGCGTACCAAAGTATCCGGATCTTCCCCTTCGGGCAGGAACAGGAATTTCACAGTGCGGCCATCGGTCATGGTATCGAGGGATGCTTCCAGTGCGCGCTGCGCTGCGCTGCGCCCGGCTTTGTCGCCATCAAAACAAAACACCACTTCATTGGTGTATTTGAAGGCGCGATCAAGGTGGTCTGGGCCGCAGGCGGTACCCAGTGTGGCGACGCCGTAACCTATCCCGAACTGCGCCAGACTGACCACATCCATATAGCCTTCAACCACCAGCAATCGCGGTAGCTCGCGATAGGCGAGGCGCGCCTCATAGAGTCCGTAGAGTTCCTGGCCTTTATGAAACACTGGTGTTTCGGGCGAGTTGAGGTATTTGGGTTTGTCGTCGCCCAGCACGCGCCCGCCAAAACCAATGACCCGCCCGCGGGTATCGCGGATGGGGAACATAATGCGATGGCGAAAGCGGTCGTAAAGTTTCTTTTCCTGCTCCTGATGAATCAACATGCCGCCTTCGATCAGCAGATGTTTGTCTTCATCGTTGTGTGCGAGGCTTTTGAGTAAGTTATCCCAGCCGGGTGGCGCGAAGCCGACACCGTAGGCTTTGGCGGTTTTGCCATCCAAACCACGATTTTTTAGATAGTTTACTGCCAGGTGTTTGCTGGGGTGATGGCGCAATTGCTGCTGATAAAAATTGTCTGCTTTTTCCAGCAGGGTGTAGATACTGCGTTTTTCCTGCTCACGTTTTTCCTGCGCTTCGGTTTGCACCTCGCGCGGCACTTCCAATCCGGTCAGGCGAGCGAGTGATTCAACGGCTTCAGGGAAGCTGAGTCGCTCGTAATCCATCACAAAGCCCAGCGCATTGCCGCTCGCGCCGCAGCCAAAACAGTAATAGAACTGTTTGTCCGGGCTGACGGTGAAGGAGGGGGTTTTTTCGTCGTGGAAAGGGCAGCAGGCGCTGTAGTTTTTACCGGTTTTCCTGAGTTTAACGCGACTATCGACCACATCGACTATATCGAGGCGGTCGAGCATGTCATCAATAAAACCTTGTGGGATTAAACCGGCCATGAAATCGTCGCCTGGAGGGGATAGCTAGAAACTAGCAGCTGACGACTAATTGCTCAACTTGGCTTTAAGCAGCTTGCTTACTTCGCCCATATCTGCACGGCCTTGCACTTGGGGTTTGATCAGCGCCATGGCTTTACCCATGTCGCGCGCTTCAGTTACAGCGGCATCGGCTAATGCTTTGATGACAATAGCGTCAAGCTCAGCAGCGCTGAGTGCGGCGGGTAGATAGGCTTGAATTTCAGTGATTTCGTAAGCTTCTTGCTCGGCAAGTTCCGGGCGATTGGCGTTGCGATACTGTTGTTCGGAATCGCGGCGCTGCTTGACCATTTTATCGAGCACGACCAATGCGCGGGCGTCATCAACTTCGATGCGTTCATCGACTTCAATTTTTTTGAATTCAGACATCACAAGACGCAAAACCGCGACGCGCTCTTTTTCTTTAGCGCGCATCGCGGTCTTTAAGGCATCATTTATGCGGTCTTTTAGCGTTGGTTGACTCATGAATCACCGGTTATTGAGTAATCAATGTGGGTACAGGAGTGGAACGCACAACTCGTTAGTTGACAGATGCAAACAGGCTAACGAGCGGAACCGGTCGAAGCTAAAAACAGCTACCGACACTGAGTCGGCGCAGTAACTTAGTACAGACGGGTAAACTTTTTAGATTCGCGTTGTACCTTTTTAGCATGACGCTTAACAGCGGCAGCGGCATCACGCTTACGAACGGTAGTTGGCTTCTCGTAGCATTCGCGAGCGCGAACGTCAGCCAAAATGCCTGCTTTTTCACAAGCGCGCTTGAAGCGACGCAGGGCTACGTCAAAGGGTTCGTTTTCTTTAAGTTTTACTGAAGGCATGCTGTTACCTTTAAAAAGAGAGCTAATAAATGATGTCTTATGGATAGGCGCCAGTGTGTAAACACAGTGAAGTATCCGAGGGGTGCGGATTCTATACGCTTCTTATGGCAGCCGCAACCTTGCACGTGTAAGAGTGCTGGGTTTTCGCGATGCCAGCCTTTATCATAGCCGTCCTGTGTGATTGATTGCCCTGTTTGTGCGGGGTCGTGTAAGTGGTGCCAGAGGTTGGTTATGCGTGTACTGGGATTGGAAACGTCCTGTGATGAAACAGGTGTGGCGGTTTACGACAGTGAACGCGGCTTGCTGGCGCACGTCTTATATACCCAAATTGCGCTGCATGCGGAGTATGGCGGCGTTGTGCCGGAACTGGCGTCACGCGACCATGTGCGCAAGTTGCTGCCGCTTATTAATGAAGTGATGGCGGCGAGCGGCTCTACCGCTGGTGATATCGACGGCATTGCCTATACCTCGGGCCCCGGCCTGATCGGTGCATTGATGGTCGGCGCATCTATGGGGCGCTCACTGGCTTATGCATGGGGTGTTCCGGCGATTGGTGTCCATCATATGGAAGGCCATTTGCTCGCTCCCATGCTGGAGGCCAATCCGCCTGCGTATCCATTTGTTGCCTTGTTAGTATCGGGTGGTCACACCCAGTTGATAAAAGTCGATGCGCTTGGTGAGTATGAATTGCTGGGTGAATCGATTGACGATGCAGCAGGTGAGGCGTTTGATAAAGCCGCCAAAATGCTCGATCTGGATTATCCCGGCGGCCCGCAAATCGCCAAACTTGCCGAGCAAGGTATTGAGGGGCGATTTAAATTCCCACGTCCGATGGTCGATCGCCCCGGTTTGGATTTCAGTTTCAGCGGTTTAAAAACGGCAACACTCACGACTGTTAATGCCAATAAACAGGCCAATGGTTTACCTGATGATCAAACCTGCGCCGACATCGCCAATGCATTTCAAGCTGCCGTTGTTGATACGCTTGTGATCAAATGCAAACGCGCGCTAGAACAAACCGGAATGAAAACACTGGTGATTGCCGGTGGCGTTTCGGCTAATAAAAAATTGCGCGCTGATTTGGATGCAAACCTCGCTAAAATTGGTGCAAAAGTATTTTACGCGCGCCACGAATTTTGCACCGACAACGGCGCTATGATCGCCTACGCTGGCTGCCAACGTTTGCTTGCGGGCCAGCACGAAGGTCTCGCCATCAATGTCAAAGCGCGCTGGCCACTCAACACACTCTCTCCACTTTAAAAGAAGTTTTTATGGATATTGTTTACATTCGCGATCTGCGTATCGATACGATTATTGGCATTTACGACTGGGAGCGCGAAGTGCGCCAGACGGTGAGTATCGATCTGGAAATGGCGAGTGATATTCGCAAAGCCGCCGAGACTGACGATATTCAGTATGCGTTGAATTACAAGGCTGTTTCCAAACGATTGATTGCCTATGTTGAAAACCGCAATGCGCTGTTGGTCGAAACGCTCGCAGAAGAAATTGCGCAAGTGATTCGTACGGAATTTAATGTGCCCTGGTTGCGTTTGCGGTTAAGCAAACCAGGTGCAGTGCGCGGCGCGCGCGATGTGGGTTTGCTGATTGAGCGCGGAGCAAAACCCGAATGACGGCGATTTATTTAAGCTTGGGCAGTAATGTTGATCGCCATAACAATATTACGGCGGCGCTGGATGCTCTGGCGGAGTTGTTTGGTGAATTGCAAATATCATCGGTTTACGAAAGTAAATCGGTCGGTTTTGATGGCAGCAACTTTTTTAATCTGGTTGTTGGCGCCAATACAGTTTTGTCGATTATTGAATTATCGGAAACGCTAAAACGTATTGAAGATAATAATGGCCGCAAGCGTAACGGGCCAAAGTTTAGCCCGCGAACTCTGGATATCGACATTTTGACCTATGGTGATTTTGTCGGAGTAGAAAATGACATTGAATTGCCGCGCGCCGAAATCACCAAGAATGCGTTTGTGCTGTTGCCGCTGGCTGAAATTGCACCGGATGTTTTGCACCCACAACTACAAAAAAGCTATCGCGATTTGTGGGCGGGTTATGATCAGGCCTCACAGTCCTTGTGGGCGATTGATTTTGAGTGGCGAAATAAAATGGTTTCACTGGCGGGCTAATTGTTCCTGTGGAACGCTTTCAGTGATAAGCCAATGCTGCTCTATCATGGTATAGCCAACTGGGTCGTAAGTTTTCAATCCTTGTTTGTTGAACGGATAATAAACTCCTCCAGCAAAGTAGATGGCTGATAACTCCGCAAAATATTCCATGTTGTTAGTTGATGCATAGGCCGGTTTTAGTAGGTGGCCTTCCATGTCTTTTACCGATAAATATAAGCCACTACTGCGGGAATTTAACCAAGCGTCCATAATCGGCTGATGTTTGTATCCCCATTTTAAAAAATGCCAAGCGTGAGACAGCTCGTGAGTAATGGTCTTTTTGTTCCACGTATCAGTTAGCCAAAGATAATTATCGACATTGTAAATGATGACTGCGTTGTTCCAGCGTTTGTCATGCAGTGAGTATCTTTTGGTGCTGCCATGTGCGGCATAGCGCAAAACTGAGTCTTCGCCGCCGAGCGACGATTTTGGTCCGCGCATAATATAAAAAGTGACAGTCTTTAACTGTTCATGGCTTTGTGGTGGGAAGGTGGCAAATACCAAATCGAGCGTCCTCTCCAGTCGGTTGACTGCCTCGTTATACACCTTTTTGTCTGATTCCTGCTCCGGACGTTCAATAAATATTGGCCATCGACTTTCGACTGAATCATATTTACGTTCCGGGTAGCGATAATTTATGCGAGTGTCTTTAGGGATATCCAAATGCAATTCGGCTGCTTTTTGCGCGCCGCAGTTGCGCGCATCATCAGTATAGATTGTTTTCCCTTCTGGCGACTTGCACGTCAGAATGGCAGCAGTAAGCCAAGGGGTAAATAATAGGGCAGTGCAACCTAAGGAAACAGTTAATATCCTTTGCATGTAAAGTTCCTGATTGTTTCTTATTGGAGCGATAGATTAATGTTAAATACCTGAGCGGCGTAGTGTTTTTCTTAACTCTTTACTTAAAGCCACTTCTTGAATGCAACAATTCCAAACCCTGCGGCAATTACCAGCATCCCCCCAAGTGTATAAAAATAGCCGTAGGGCATATGCAGCTCGGGCATATTGTCAAAATTCATCCCGTAAATTCCGGCGATAAAGGTGAGCGGCACAAAAATCGCGGTAATGACTGTCAGCACGCGCATGGTGTTGTTTAACTGGTGCGAGCTGATTGATAAGTATCCATTGATTAAATCCCCGCAAATTTCGTAGTACATAGTGCACAAGCCGTGCAGGCGTTCACAGCGTTCGAATAGATCCTGCAAGCCGTGTTCTATATCCCCGTCTTCGTCAATTAATCGCTGTGGAATATCTTTTAATAAATTGGTGACCAGTTTTTCGTGATAGCTAAAAATTCGTTTGAGTTTGCGCAGGCGCGATTGATAGCTGATTAATTCGCGCATAACTTCATCGTTGGGTTTTTCTTGCATTGCATCTTCCAGCTCATTGAGCGATGGCTCAAACGCGAGGATGGATTCCAAATAGCGCCCGACTGAAAAACGCATAATGCGCGAGGCTAACAAACCGGGACTAACCAATAAATTTTCTTGCTGCGCATTTTCCCAATAATGGGTAATGCCCAATGAGTGGCGCGGATGGCAACTGATCAAGCAGCGGTCTCCAGCGAAGAGAGCAATGGTCATTTGTTGGATGGTGAGGTCTTTATTAAATTCAGTGATGCCGCGATATAAAATTAAGGTGTAATTATCGAATGTTTCCGTTTTAGGTGGGTGACGAAAACGTTGTACATCCTCGATTGCTAGCGGATGGCATTGCATAGATAACAAAAATTGCTTTTCTGTGTGCGGATCTTCATTAATCAGATCTATCCAGATATAGCTGCCATTGTCGCAACGCCAGCGCTCAATTAACTCAGCGTTACCTTCAATTCGCTCACCTGCTGTGGTTAATAATTGTGTTCTTATCATGTGGTTCTCATGAGTATGAAGGCTAAATCGTAATCGTACGACCACCATCGACGGTGAGTATTTGCCCGGTAATGTAAGGGGATTGCGTCAAAAATATAATTGCTCGCGCTATGTCCTGCGCTTGGCCGCGCTGCTGCAAGGGGATTTTGGCGAGCATTTTTTCTTTATTATCGTCGGATAATCTGTCTTCCGGCTTTTTGTGGCTGTCGTCTGGCCAGAGGATGGCGCCGGGTGCAATACCGTTCACACGTATCATTGGTGCCAGCTCTTGTGCCAATGTTTTGGTGAGCATCACATTGCCCGCTTTGGCGATAGAATAAATGCTGTGTTTCTTGAGCGGCTTGTCCGCATAAATATCGGCAATGTTAATGATGCAGCCGTGATGTTCGCCCAATTTTTTAGTGAGTGCTTGCGCGAGAAAAAACGGTGCTTTGAGATTGGAGTTAATTAACTGGTCCCAATCCTCTTCACTGGTTTCGCCGACAGGTGTGGGATAAAAACTGGATGCATTGTTGACAAGCAAATCCAGGCGTTGCCAATGCTGCTGTGCGTGCGCGGCGAGATTTTTGATCTGTTCCATATTGTTAAGGTCTGCAGCAATACAATATGCAGAATTTTCACGCTCATCATTTAGTTCATTGGCAAGTTCTTTTGCCGCTTTATCCGATTGGTGATAGTGAATCACCACATTAAAATGCTCTTTGTGTAACTGCCGGACGATTTCGGCACCTATGCGTTTGGCGGCACCGGTTACCAGTGCCACTTTGGTGGTGGTTGCGGGCATGTGCTTATCTCTCGATAACCGCTGCGTTACTTATAGGTGAAGTTATAGTCACGCTTGGGGTGGGGTTGAAATTCTGTTCTTCAATTGAACCAGATTTTGCAGGCGCTGGCGATTAACTTCATCACCAAATTCTTTGCCACTAAAACCGCCGCGCTGGATGGCGGTAATATCAACTGCTTGCGCTGCCGTTAGCGCAGCGCGAAAAAAATCTGCCTGGGGATAGGTGCGATCTTCAAAACCTGTGCGTCCCCGTGCATCGGCTTCACAGCACAGTAACAATTGTTCAAAGCGTTCAGGGCGGCGAAACGCATCGTTGGATTGAAATACTTTTAATATGGTCACCGGTTTTAATTCCAATGCGCGATGACAATGGGTGTGCCATTGCGCCACCATCAAGGCCAGATCTTTATAATCTTTGGGCGCTGCGATACGTTCGCACAGCTTTTTGACAAGCGGCAGGCTGCGATCTTCGTGGGCGATATGGCGTGGCCATTCATCGACGGGTGTTGTCGCCTTGCCGAGATCATGCACGAGCGTAGCAAAACGCACGCAGGTGCTGGTCGATAGTTTTACCGCTTGCTGCAGGCTCATTAAGGTGTGAATGCCAGTATCAATTTCCGGATGATGCACTGCCGTTTGCGGTACACCAAAAAGTGCATCAATTTCAGGAAATAAACGCGCTAGAGCATGGCTTGCACGCAACACCTCAATAAAAATTTCTGGATGTGGTTCTCCCAGTGCACGTTCAGTTTCTTTCCATACACGTTCCGCCACCAGATGATCTACCTCGCCGTTGGCGACCATGGTTTGCATTAATGCGATAGTTTCATCGGCTACGCGAAACCCTAATGCGTGATAGCGCGCAGCAAAACGGGCGATGCGCAGTATGCGCACCGGGTCTTCGGCAAAAGCGGGTGATACATGGCGAAGCAGTTTGTCGGCGAGATCCTGTTGGCCGTTATAAGGGTCAATAATATTGCCATTCTCATCTTGTGCCATGGCATTGATGGTGAGATCGCGGCGGATAAGGTCATCTTCCAGGGTCACTTCATCGCCGCAATAGAAGCTGAATCCGCCATAACCCTTACCGGTTTTGCGCTCGGTACGGGCGAGCGCGTACTCCTCTTTAGTGTGCGGATGCAGGAATACCGGGAAATCCTGTCCCACAGGTGTGAAACCGTTAGCGACCATTTGCTCGGGGCTACTGCCTACTACCACCCAATCTCTTTCGGTGACGGTGCGGCCTAATAATTTATCGCGGACAGCGCCGCCAACCAGATATGTTTTCATTTCGTTTGGTCATTACTTTTTTGCATTAAAAATGAGGGCATGAGTATAGGGTAATTAATTGAATAAAAAAAATGCAAAAATGACTTGTGGCTGAACAGAAATTAAATTAACCTCGCTTCAGTTTTCAAAAACCTTATAACCTTAGATCAATTAATTATGTATCCAATTTATTCCGCCAAGCATATCGCCCGCGCACTACGACCAATGATTTGGTTTGTGGTCTGCGCGCGTTGCTTGGCGGAATTTGTTGATTAGTTGAATAATCGTTATAAACAAAGGCCGCAGCATAAAAACTGCGGCCTTTTTTGTTTTCGGGTTTCGGTTTTTTTTACTCTCAGTCTGCTGATTTTTACTGGCAGTCTCGCTGATTGTTTGCTGCGGTCATTCTCTCGTCAGTTGCTCATTGGGCAATAAGGAGTTATACCGTGGCTGTGTTATTTGCGTATTTTTCGGTAGTGTTAATTTGGGCTACCACCCCGCTTGCTATTCAATGGAGTAGCGATAGCCTAAGCTTTATTGCCGCCGCTGTGGCGCGCATGTCAATTGCGTTGGCGATTGCATTGCTCGTGCATGGATTACTGCGAAAATCCCTTGCTACCTATTGGCAGCACCGTCACATTTATTTTGCGGCGTCGATTGGTATTTTTCCCAACATGCCTGTTGTGTATTGGGGCGTGCAATTTATTCCATCGGGTTTAGTGGCGGTGATTTTTGCGATGTCACCTTTCGTCACGGGTTTGATGACCTTGTGGCTGCTAAAACAAAATCCTTTCACGTTCAGAAAAGTAGTTGCCTTGGTGTTGGCGCTCGCTGGTCTGGTTGTTATTTTTTATCACCAATTACAATTTAATATCCGTTCGGTATACGGCATCGTCAGCATTTTACTTTCCTGTGTACTGTTTAGTTTTAGCAGTGTGTGGGTAAAAAAATTAACCCAGCAGGAAACGGTGAGCCTTGATGCATTTCATCAAGCCAGCGGTGCGTTACTTTTTTCGTTGCCGGGATTAGTGTTGAGTTGGTGGTTAATGGATGGTGCTGTGCCACAGCAGGTTTCGGTGAAATCCGGTGCATCGATTATTTATTTATCGATCATGGGATCATTAGTAGGAGCGGCGCTGTTCTTTTTTATTTTGCAGCGAATGTCTGCGAGCGCGGTGTCGCTCATCACTTTGATGACACCGGTACTGGCGATTGTGATTGGTAAAACCTTGGCGGATGAGGTTTTATCGTCGCAAACATTAATCGGTGTGGCCGTTGTGCTATTTGCTTTGTTGCTCTATCTGCCTTGGTCATTCCGTGCTGCAGTGGCGTCGCTAAACGCGTGGTTGATGCGCAAGTTGACTGAGCCGCCATTGGACGCGGGCGCAACCAGTGCGCAACAAGAACTGCAAAAGATTAAAGAGTACGTTATTCGCTTTAAATGAGTTGTTTTGGTGCGCGCCAGGGTGGCGCGCTGGGTTTTTATGCACCATGCTTGTGCTTGTGCTGGTTTTGTTTAGGGTATGCAATCTTGTATTCAACTCATAACACAATGATTTAAAAGACAAAAATAAAACTGGCGTGGTATCTGCAATATCGCCATCAAGCTAGTGTGAATTATCAATAGCTGCCTCAAAACTAACTAGTAAAGACCATTAAGAGGAAGAACTCATGAAGATGAAACAAAAATTAATCGCTGGTGCCATCGCTCTCTCTGCTATGGCTGGTTTTGCTGTGCCAGCGGCGCACGCTGAAGTATCTGCTGCTATAGGTGCAGCCAACATGTACTACTGGCGTGGTTTGGATTTGGGTGAAGGTGATGCGCAGGTTTGGGGAGACCTTAAATACAGTGCAAATGGTTTCTATGCTGGTGTGTGGGCAGGTTCTGGTGATTTTGATGATGGTCAAGAATATGATCTGTATGCAGGCTATGGTGGTTCGGTAGGTGACTTTAGATACGATGTGAGCTTGTGGTCGTATGCATACCCACAAGTGGAAGTTGCTCCTGCTGATTTGACTGAGGCAGTGGTTGCCCTCGGTTATGGTCCAGTTACTGCCACTTATTACAAGAATATTGCCGCGAAAGATTACGGCGATAACAGCTACTCTTATGCGACATTAGCAGTAGTTTTGGATAAGTTTACTGTGAAGTACGGTGTTCACATGGACGATACAGACTCTGTTGATGGTGTCGCGCACGTTGATTTAATTTATGCCTACAATGACAAGCTTAGTTTTACCTTGGGCAAGGTTGTTGATGATCAAGATGGAACCGTAAACGACGAAGCTAAATTCGTTGTTGGTTTTAGCCTTCCGCTTGAGTGATGCGTCACTAAATTATTTTTAGGTTTTCAGTAGAATAAAAAACGGCAGCAAATAGCTGCCGTTTTTTATTCTACTATTAAGGATTTTTTATGTTTGGGAAAAAATTATCTCTGAGTTTAATTGTTTTATGTTTTTCTTTTCCTGTTTTTGCTTTTACATATAATCAAAAAATGATTGAGTACAGAGGCGGAGTAATTTCTGAGTTAAATAATTGTGGGCCAACATATTCTGACAACGGAAAGTATTTGCAAGGTCAAAGGAATTTAAGTGCAAAGTTAACCACAACCTCTAATGATGTTGAATCCTTTGATTTTATCGCTGGAGGTATTATTACCGCCCTCAAAAACGGTGATGTTTTTTTTAGTCCAGATGGTCGTTATCTTGATGGAGGTGGTTCTACATTAAAATTAGTAAACGTAACTAAATCATATGTGGATTCTACGACTAAGTGGGGCACGCCTATATACGCTGACTATATAAATACAATTGGTGTGTTGGGTAGTACCTTGTTGGTTATTCAGACAAAACAGGGAAAAGAATATTCCACAGGAAAAATTATTGGCAAAACATGTGTGCGTGGCAGTAGTATTTGTACGGATGTATATGAAAAAGGATATTTGAGCGATATAACTGCTATTGATCTACCATCGGGTTTAGTTCGTAAGTTTACTTACAAATCTGGGCTGCGACGAATTCAAAAGGCTCTCGGTAATGTAAATGGGGTTTTGTATGTGCAATTTTCAAACGGGGATATAGGGAAATTTAATTCTGTTTCCGAGTTAAGTGGTGTGGACACAATTAACGTTTTACATCTTGCAGCTCCCTCACTAAAAAAAATCATACCTTACAGACATGGTTTACTTGCCTACAATAAGAATGTTGCGTACTGGTCCAATAACTATAATCAAGTAATTTCTGGTAGTGATGTAAAACAAATCTACTCAGGCGCAAAAAGTATTTCTGCACTGCTGAACTATCAGGGGAACTCTGCCACTGAATCGAATGCCAGGCCAAATGCAAGCCAAGGTCTTATAATTGCGTTTGAAGATGGAAATGTTTATTTCAGTCCAGACGGCAATAACTTCACTGGTGGTGGCACTACAGTGCAGCTATCTAAACCTTTTGATACGGTATTCTTAAAAGAGCGCATGGTGGCCTACTTGAATGGTCTATCAAAGCCGTCTTCACCTTTTTCACAAGATCCACTGTGGCTGCAAAATCCTCAGCCTGACCAATATAAAAATCCAACTACTGGAGCAGAAATAAACGTTAAGAACTTATCTGTGCGTCTCTTAAATAAAGGTGATACCACTGAATATGCAAAAAATACAGTAATTGCTGATGGCAATGTTTATAGTAAAGTAAGTTCGTTAGTGTCTGATTTTGGCGGAGAGCCAACTACTGTTACTGTTTATGACAAGGGATGGGACGGTATTGAATATAAGTGGCGCGACAGAGGGCAAAGAACTGGTTTGGTTGATCATAAGGTTGAGGCAAGTTACGTTGGTGTCCCTGAAATTCGCCTAAAAGCCACTTCTGGTTGTGCTATTGCGGTTTCCTATGAAGAAATTGGAGGTAATATTAAACCGTTTACTCTTATTGACTGGAGTGTAAATGCTGATTTTTCAGTTGCCAATAATAATGCTGGAATATCAGGTGTAACGACGGCCTTTGCTCCTGGTGGTGTTGATTTTAGCGATATATTGCCTATCAACTACATGCTTATGCCCAATAAGTTCACGTTAATGGAAATTTATAATTGGTCAATTTACAACGCCAAAGTTTATATTAAAGACAAATACGGAATTAATGTCATACGGGGTCCTTTACCTTTGTATTACATGAGAACTGATGCTGATAGGCAGCGGTTTCCAAATTAAATTGAGTGTTGAGCAAAAAGGCAAGCTTCGGCTTGCCTTTTTTCCAATTAAAATAAAGGACATATTATGTGTATGCGTTATTTAAAAATTTTTATCTCTTTATTGATTTTATTTTCAGCAGCGTCTTTTGGTGGTGATTTGATTTATAGGGATAGCATCGGTGCTACCGGTGTCTTATGTGATATTAAGTCAGTAAACGGAGTTAAGGTTTTTAAACCTGCCTATTGTACTGCTGGAGGAAGAGCATGTTTCCCCGATAGGTACGATACTGTTCCCGGCACCACTGCAACACTAAGTTGTAACAATGCAGTTGTTTCAGTACGGAGATCACTAATTCCCCAAGACTGTATTCCCGCGAGAGGATGTAATCCTGTTCCGAGAGTAACTTATGAAAATGATACAGTTAATTATGATTTCAATTATGACTTGCCCGGTGTGGATGTACTTTTTGGCTCAATTAGCAAAAAGTCCCCCTCAAATGTTTTCTTGTCTCGACCCCTAAGCAAAAACTACATCGCCTATTCAAATGATGGTGTTCTTGATAAGCCCGTCATTATTGTGGAGGGCTATGACCCTACAGACAGCTTGTTTCCCAATCATTATTTCAATGCTGGTTTTAATCAGTTGTTAATGAATGGAGTCAACAATAATGGTGGTAATGGACGCGATTTATTTATTGTGAATCTTCCTCATGGTGCTTCAAAAATAAGTGAAAATGCTGCCTTTCTTCAAAAAATTATCGTAGAAATAAATGGGGCTAAGGTAGGTAATGCTCCGGCAGTAGTTATTGGCTATAGCATGGGTGGGTTGGTTGCTCGTAAGGCGTTAAAAAACATGGAGCTAAGTGGTATTAACCATAAAACATCGATTTATGTTTCCTATGATGCACCGCACCTGGGTGCAAACGCACCTCTGGATATACAGGGTACTGTTGATGGTTTAGTGGACAAGCTTGATGATTATGTTGCTGGGTATACTTCGTCTTCGCTCAAACGCGCCAGGTATATTTACAACAGTCCTGCTGCAAGAGAAATGCTCATTGCCGCGCCTGAGTTTAAACCTGCGACAGCGGCGGATTTTCCAGAGCAACTTGTGCGAATAGCTGTCAGTTCTGGCAGTTTACTGGGCGTAAATGCTAAGCAAGTCAATTCTGTTTATGAAGGTGAAAAAATAGCCGCATTTAAGTTCTATTTGTATAAAAATTGGAATGGCACCTTATCTGAAAGCTATGAATGGTATTCCAAAAAAAGAGGGGGTATTTATTACGATAATGTTCCTGGTAGTTATGCTGAATCTTTTAGTGACGCCTACCAAGAGCTTAAGAATGGAGCGGATTACTTGAGTGAATACCAAGCAGCGGAAATTCGCAATATCACCTTTGTACCGACGATAAGTTCTTTGGCTATTCCTGTAGATCCTAATGCCGCTGTAAAAAGCCTGTTTTTAACAAAAAGCCCCTTCGATAAATATATTGCCGTCGATGATGTATCTGGAATGCATCCTTGTGACACGTTCCGTTTACAAAGTGCTGAAGGTCAAAATCTATATCACAGCATTGGTGACGCGTATTTCCATTACGGTCAGTTAATGCAATTAAGGTGCGCACTTGATACTTATCAAGTTGAAGGTGTTCGAATCCCTGATCGTTCTTTTAAGCGTTATTGATACTCAGCTGGCACACTAAAAAGGCAAGCATCGGCTTGCCTTTTTGCTGTTAGCTACTTAATAAAATAATAATTATATGATTTAATAAAAGATTCTTTCCAAGCCCTTATGCTGTCGCCCGAACTCTGGTTCAATGCGTGCGCAATGGCTTACATCTTTATAAGGAATCTTGCATGTCTCGCTCTCCTATTCTTGTCACTGGCGGTGCCGGTTTTATCGGTAGCCATGTCTGTGTTGAACTCATCAATAGTGGTTATTTACCCGTGGTGGTCGACAACCTCTGCAACAGCAGCGCTGAATCGCTCAAGCGTGTCGCCCGGATTACCGGCGTTGAACCGGTGTTTTTTGAAGTCGATATCAATGATAAACAGACTATGCGCGAGGTGTTCAGTGCGTATCAGTTTGATGCAGTGATGCATTTTGCCGGTTTGAAGGCGGTTGGCGAATCCAACCAGATTCCCATGAAATACTACCGCTACAACGTTGCCGGCACTTTGTCGCTCACGGAGGTGATGGAAGAGTTCAAGGTGTGGAAGTTGATTTTCAGCTCATCTGCCACGGTTTATGGTGACCCGGTTTCTGTGCCTATCGACGAAAGCTTTGTCACTTCTGCCACTAATCCTTACGGGCGCAGCAAGTTGATTGTGGAGGAAATATTGGCTGACATTGCCAAGGCGCCCAACAGCCAGTGGAACATCTCCCTGCTGCGCTACTTCAATCCGGTCGGCGCGCATGAAAGCGGCTTGATTGGCGAAGATCCTGCCGGAATACCCAATAATTTGCTGCCTTATGTAGCGCAGGTGGCGATTGGCAAACTCAAAGAGTTGAGCGTGTTTGGCGATGATTACGATACGGTAGATGGCACCGGCGTGCGCGATTACATTCACGTGGTGGATTTGGCGCATGGCCACGTTGCGGCGCTCAAGGGGTTGGATAAATCCGGCAAAGGCTGCCGCGCCTACAATCTGGGTACCGGCTGTGGTTATTCGGTATTGCAGATGGTCAAGGCATTTGAGCAAGCGAGTGGCCGCCCTGTGCCCTACAAAATTGTGCCGCGCCGTGCGGGAGATATCGCTAGCTGCTACGCCGATCCGATCAAGGCCAAAGCGGAGTTGGGTTGGACTGCAAAATACGATCTCGCACGCATGATGCAAGATGCCTGGCGCTGGCAGTCGCAAAATCCCAATGGCTACAACAACTGATCGTTCTGTTTAATCGTTTTACCCGAACAGCCGATGGAAGCGATTCCATCGGCTGTTTTATTTTCAGATCTGGTTCGCTGGAATTAGGTGCTTGCACGGTTTCGGTGTGACATGTTTTGCACAAATTCATCTCACTTTTTGCAGTGGCAAGTGAGATGCCCCATCTTTAAGCAGTTTTCCAAAAGTGAGAAGAGAAAGTCCGGTTGATAGTTGAAGCTTACTAGTGTGTTAGTTCATCAACACACCACCACAATTCCAATAAAAATTTTGGCGCGATAGTTGTTGTTTTCCAACAGTCGCGCTTAACGGTAAGTCAATACAATCAGCTAATTCCCTTGTCCGGTCAGTGCATTCAATAACGATAAGATCTCGTCAGAGGCGTGAATGCTAGTGGCTGGAAAGGAACCAGTGGAGACAATTATGCAAACCATCACCCTGGGCAGGATGCTATTCCTGCTCTGTTCGCTGTTTATTAGTCACAATCTCTTTGCCCAAACGAATCTCGCGCTGAATAAAACGGCGACGGCTAGCACATCGCTCACTTCCGCGCTCAATGCGGTGGATGGCAATGGCGGCACCCGCTGGGAATCGGCTCATGGTATTAGCCCGTCATGGTTGAGTGTCGATCTTGGCGCAAGTTATAACCTGTCTTCAGTCGTTATCGATTGGGAGGCGGCCAATGCAGCCAACTATGAGGTGCAAGGTTCAATCAATGGCACGAGTTGGAATACTATCGCCAGCCGTACCGGCGGCACCTTTGGTACACGCACCGATACAGTGGCGGCCAGCGGCACCTATCGCTATGTGCGCATTAACTGTACCCAGCGCAGTACCGGCAATAACTGGGGCTATTCGATCTGGGAGCTGAAAGTCTATGGCGCAGTCGCGGCGAGCAGTAGTGCTGCCAGTATCCCGGCCGCCCTGAATCTCGCGATAGGCGCAGTGGCGACGGCCAGCAGCCAGCAACAACCCGCTGCCTTGGCGATAGATAACAACCCCGGTACCCGCTGGGAGTCAACCCACGCCATTGACCCGACATGGATCAGCCTGGATTTTGGTTCAGCCAAAACCCTGAGTTCGGTAGTGATTGATTGGGAGGCAGCCAACGCCGCCAATTACCTGGTGCAAGGCTCGAATAACAATGCGACCTGGACCGATCTGGCGAGCCGTACCGGCGGTACTTTTGGTGCGCGCACAGATACCCTTGCCGTAACCGGCTCTTATCGTTATTTGCGTGTGTATGGCACAGCACGCAGTGCAGGCAACCAATGGGGCTATTCGATTTTTGAACTGAAAGTCTATGGTTCTGGCGGTACTGGTAGCAGCGCGCCCAGTAGTATTGCCAGCAGCATCGCCCCGAGCAGCACTCCTGCTTTATCCTCCAGCCGCTCATCTACGCCTGCAGTGCCTTCGTCCAGCAGCGTGGCGGCCAGTATTCCCGCCAATGTGAACTACAAGCCGCTGTTCCCGACCCAGTTTTCGCAAGAAGTATCGCGCAACTGGCGCATTGAGCCAGACGGCACCATCGTCACCTTCGGCAGCGGTCGCGCGCGGGCGCGTCATGAAGCTGAAACTATCTTCTACACCTTTCCATCGTTCTATCACGAGCACCGCACCTTCAAGTTTGAGGTGCACGATCACACCCCGAAAGGTGAATCGCGCGTAGAGATTTTCTATGAGCCTGAATACGCCAACTTCAATGATATTGGCTGCCGTAAGAGTTTGTTTAACCCTTACCGTTCCTACTTTGGCGATAACGGCGGCTTCACCCGCATCGCGACCGCTGATCCAGCGACTGGCAAGGGCGAGCGCTGGCGCTGCGTAGGTACCCGTTTTGTACCGGGTGAGCGCGAAGGCCAAACGACTTTGCGCACTGGAGAGTTCTATGACTTTGAATTCCAACAATGGCTCGGGTTTACCGAGACCGATCCTAAAGTCAGCGCCCAGCGCGTGTACTACACGGACACTTTCCGCATCAAACTGGGGAGCCCGGGTTTATATATCGTCAATAACGATGAGCTGAATGCGAAATTGTCTGCCGGTGGTGCCGCTACGGCAGCACCAGTGCGCGCGTTTAAAGGAATCGCGCAAGCAGATGTCATCAGCACCTCCGGTGTGTGGGTGGATTCCAGTGGGCAGGGCTATATGCCGGTCCGTTCGCCACAGGGGATCGCCAAGGGCTACCAAAAGCCGTCGTATCTGGTTACCAATCCCGCCAACAATGCGACAGTGACTTATCGTGATGGAACCCAGATTTTCACCGATCCGGTACTGGAATATGCGCCTACTGCAGCAAGCCCTTTTATTGTGGATCGTCATGAATACCTGTGGACGTCCTTCTTCCGCGAAGCCCTGAACACCCGTTGGGAAACCCATAACAGCTTCCTCAGTGGCCGCCGGATTTTCCACACCGACTTTGTGACCGGAAAACACTTTGAGGCGGGCAACCCGGACTTTTCTGAATTAGCGAACCTGTCTACTGGTCTGACGATCAATAACTCCTGCGTGGGATGTCATACCAATAACGGCCGCGGATTGGCGCCAGTCGCAGGTCAGTTGCCCAATACCATGGCGGTAAAAGTCAGCTCCGGCGGTACTGATGCCCAGGGTAACGCTCTGCCACACGCCTATTTCGGCAAAGTGTTACAACCGCAATCGCGCAATGGCGGTGTACCGGCGGAAGCGACTACCAGCCTGAGTTACAGCACTGTTGCCGGTAATTTTAATGACGGCACGGCTTATCAACTGCAAGCCCCCAGCTACTCGGTGCAAGTCTTGGATCAGGCTGGCGGGCAAGTGAATTTCTTCTCCCCTCGTATGGCGCAAACCATTGTCGGCCTGGGCTTATTGGAAGCGGTACCGGAAGCGACTTTGCTACAGCGCCATGATCCGAACGACAGCAACGGCGATGGTATCTCCGGCCGCGCGGTCCAAGTGACGGACGCCAAAACTGGCGACCAGCGCATCGGCCGTTTTGGCTGGAAAGCGAATATCGCCACGCTTGAGCAATTCACTGCTGACGCGCTGCATGAAGACATAGGTGTAAGTACCAGTATCTTCCAGGGCCCCGCCTGTGGTGCCAATCAAACTGCCTGCCGCAATGCAGGGCCAGCGGGCGTTGAGTTGAGCGATGCGCGCGTCAATCTGGTTGCTGTATACATGCAGGCGCTGGGCGCACCGGCGCGTCGCCCAGAAACAGTCAATAACGCCGATGTGGTGCGCGGTGAGCAAGTGTTTGCCAATCTCGGCTGTGGTGGTTGCCATACCCCGAGTATGACGACCGATTACGGCCACCCATTGGCAGAATTGCGCGGTCAAACCATCAAACCCTATACCGATTTACTGGTTCACGATATGGGTGATGGCCTGGCCGATCGCCTGACCAGCAATGCCGCGCTAAACCGCGAGTGGCGCACGCCGGCGCTCTGGGGCTTGGGTTTGACCGAGGCCGTCAATGGCCACACCCGCTTGTTACACGATGGCCGCGCACGCACCATCAACGAAGCGATTTTGTGGCACGGTGGTGAAGCGACAGCCAGTCAATCTGCCTACAAAGCGGCGACAGCGGCGCAGCGCAATGATTTGATCAAGTTCCTCGAGTCTTTGTAATAAATCTGCCGCAATAAAAAACTCCCGTCAGGCAACTGACGGGAGTTTTTTGTTTTTTTAAATTTTCGTTCCGTGCTGATTACTTCAAGAAAGAATGCCGGAGTCCATCCCTGGCACTTACTTAAAAATCACACCAAATCTTTATCCGTAGCAAATGACAATGCAAAAGATTTTGGTCCCACATTGATTGCGCCGGTCATACTCATCATCGACAGCATAGTTTTTACATTGTACTGCTTACAGAATTCACGGAACTCCACCAGGATTGGTTCGTCTTTAATATCTTCCAGCAAGCCGCCGTAGCTCATCGCAACAACTTCACTGGTCAAGCCTTGTTGGATTTGTTTTTTGACATGGGTAAACAATTTTTCCAACGCACCCAAAAAGCCTTTTCCTGTATCTATTTTGTCTGTCGCGCCGCGATGCAATTGCACAATTGGACGCAGATTTAACGCGCTTGCCAATTTAAAGTTAATCCAGGAAATATTGTTATCGCCTTTGCGCAGATGACGGCGTTCACGCATGTAGGACAAATCATTCGGAATTAAATAGCCGTACACCTGGTCGCGCATATTGTCGATTTCGCGAATCGATTTATTCAGTGGCAACTGATCCACATGGATGCGTTTTACCAACTCATATACCAGCAGTGCGTGGCCGGTAAACATGGACATGGAATCGTACAAGCGGATGCGGAAAGGTGCGCGGCCTTCGGTTCTTTCCATCTCGCGGAATTTCGGTTCGTTTACCAGAGCTGCTTCAGACACGCGCTTGAATACATCGCTCTTTTTGCTGTTGATGGTGACAACTTGAACCAAATCGTATTTCGGCAGCAAACGCTCCCTGAGGATATCGGTCATGTCGTTAACAGAGAGTGGATCGGATTGCGCCAAACCATAGACATCGCGTGAATGGTTTTTGTAAAAATTCAACATGGTTTGCGGATCGCGATAATCCATCTCCTGCCCTTTGGAGTGGTTGATATAAATGGGCAGCACTTCAATGTTGTGTTGTTGGATAAACTTTGCAGGCAAGTCGCAAGTTGAATCTACGGCAATACACGTCCTGGATGACATTTTCTTTCTCCCGATGGATTTAACGCGTTGTTGTTGATGTCATCCATGACCGAGTTGTTCCTGTTGCTCCGCTGCCTTTTTTGAGGTGCAACATCTTGAGCAGATAGTGCCAGTATCGGCTTTGGGCCGATAAAGTAGTAGTCGCATAAATCACCATGATGTGTGCGGTATTGCGGAAGCTTCTGTACGGCAAAAACGATGTTGGTGTGAGATATGGCTTACAAAAGGCGGGCGAAAATCTGCAAA
>NZ_JBRFPI010000010.1:0-24982 GCF_053579595.1 Cellvibrio sp. | reverse complement strand
CTGTGGTTTGCAAATTAATATTGGCTTCGCGCACCATTTTTTTATCCGCAGCGGCAGACACTTTTTTTTCTGGCGCTGAAGTAGCAACCACATCAGCCTCTAACGGCGCCTCTGGCTCTTGTGCATACGTATTTAACGCTGCGATACACAAGCCTACAAATAAAATTTTATTCATCACTCACTTCCTCTGCTGGAGTTTCCGTGGTGGTCTCAGTCGGCAATTCATCTGCTGGCGCGGCCGCTTTTGGTTTAGGCGCTATACCTAAACGCCGCTGCAGATCTGCAATCCAACTGGTGGCTTGTTTGTCTTCGCCGCCGAGCAATTGCAAATAGGCTTCGTAGTGCGGCAATGCCTCGGCACTTTTGCCCATATATAAATCGTAAAGTATCGCGATATTTTTATGACTCTCGGGATGGAACGGCCAGATGCTCAGCGCTTTTTTGTAATTTATTTCCGCACCAGAAAAATTCCCCACTTCGCGCTGCAATATCGCCAATTGGTTGTAAGCATCAAGATTGGTGTGGTTTGCCGCGATCGCATCGTTAAACGCCTGTTCTGCACGCTTGTCTTCTTTTTGAGCGCGATAGACCAATCCCAAATTGAGATAAGCACCCGATAATTTATTGTTCTCAGCAATCACTTTTTGCAGCAGGGATTCCGCCTGTACCCACTGTTTATTGCGTATAGCACGGGTAGCATCAGTAAAATTTTGCTGCGTTTGTCGGCTTACCGAGGTTTTGTTTTGCAAATAGGGATTAGGGGTTACAGGTCCTGCTGGCAATATAGAGGTGCCCGCAGCTGCAAGACTTGGTGCCGCATCTTCTTTCGCACCTGTGCTTTTTTTCCTTGGCTCAGACGCACAGCCAACCAAAACGAATATTAATAAACTGGCGACGAGCTTAGTGAATTTCATTGCTCACCTCCAAACGCGATTCGGTTTTGTTGTAGCGTGCTGGCAATAATTTGGCGAGCGCATCGAAACTACGTTTTACACCGGCATCGTAAGTACCTTTCCAACTGCGCTGGGCATTGGTTTGATGAATTTCAATCGCCTTTTCTTCGAATGGATAAGCCTGCTCTTCCAATAGAATTTCATATTGTTCGAGCGCCAATTCATCCAAATCTTTGGGCCGCTGGGAATTCATTAAATCGCGACTGAGCTGCGCATAGATTTCACCAATTTTAAAACTCGCTTCGGTAGTAAATTCACTTACACCAAACGCCAGAACCTGCTCTTGCGCTTTAAGTGCTTTTTCCAATGCAGCTCGTTTGCGTTGCAAACTGGTTTTGAGCGGCAATGTTAGCTGGATGCGGGTAAATTCATCGTAAGCCGGTTGTGATAATTCCGCCTGGGCACTCGCAGCTAGATAGGTCGAGCGATCTGTTTTTGCACTGCCTGCACGGTTGTGGGTATTAATAATATTTTGCAACCAATACAGACGTTTTTCTTTATCACCCGCAGCACCATACAATTCAGTTAATTTAAATTGCGCTTCCAGATTGTTGGCGAGTGGGCGCGCATATTCTGTTGCATAGCGGCGATATTGTTCAATCGCCTGCGCGCGTTTACCGGATTTCTCATACAACTCGGCACCCATATAGAGCGATTGACGCTTCACATCCGGATCTGTGCTGGTGCGCTCCATTACCACCAATTCATCGGCCGCTAACTGCCATTTACTTTGGTTCTGGTAAATCAACACCATCTTGGCAGGCAAAGTAGAAATCAATTGATGGTTGGGATATTTTTTGCGGAAGCCTAAATACACATTTTCAGCCTGCGCCCATTTTTCTTGCTCGATTAAATAGACACCAGCATCGTATTGCGCTTTAGCGGCGATCTCGGTATCGGGAGTAACCTGGGTGATACGCAGCAATTGTGCGATAGCGGAATCTTTATCGCCAAACTGCAAACTGGCATCAGCCTGTTGATAAATACTCGCGGCAATTCGCTCACGCACTTGTTGCGCACTGGGTGCGCCTGGGCTTTTTCCGAATGCAGGCAGTAAATTTAATACTTGCACATAAGCTTGCTCTGCCGCTGCATACTCCTTGGTTTCAAAGCGACTGTGACCGAGAATCAACCAACTGGAAAACAATAACTTTCCTTCGGCAGGTGGTTGCCACTCGATCACACGCTCGGCCACCATTTTTGCATCGACATAGCGATTTTTTTGCAACAAATCATTGGCCGCTTCCGCGAGCACTACTACGGCACGCGGATCAGTGTTGTAAACATCAGCAAAATTCAATGCGTTTTGGATTTTACGGTTTTGCCATTCCTGCAAACGGTTGTCGGGCAAGCTACGCGCTGATTGGATTAACTGTTGCGGCAACAAAATTGCCGCGTAGCCAGCGTCGGCACCGCGCAATTTATCCATATAACCATAAGCGACTTGCTCGTAGGCATCCATAGCAGCGGGTAAATCGCCCGCTTCATTGAGACACTCCGCCAGCAGGAAAGTCATCTCCGCCACCTGCGCATCTTTTGCAAAGGTCTGTACAAATTCGCGATACCATTTTGCGGCGCGCCCGAAGGCAGCAGTTGCATCAGTATTTTTCGCTGCCCTAAAACCCTGTGCTTGCGCGTGCTCAAACTGCGCCAGCTCTTGCAAAGATTGATGCAAGTAGGCGAGCGCGTTATCGCCAATTGCGCCCTTGCGCTGCGTCCAGTAATTACTGCTGATGCCGTAGCGCTCAACAAAATCCTGTTTGGCAGGTAAAATTAAACTAGGGAAATCACCCTGCTGATAAACATCGATGACTTTGATGCTAAAGCTGGGCGCAAAATCCGAATTGGAATTGTGCTGCACAAAATGTTGATAAGTTTCAGCGCTGTCGGTGAAACGTCTTTGATCGAGATACAATTGACCAAGCTGTTGATAAAGTAAATATTCGTAGGCGCGGCCGCCGCCCAATTGGGTTTGCAACTCGCTGATTGATTTTGCACCTTCGAGATAAGAGAGCGATAGCCCCATCACTCGCAAAGTATCCTTCACCAAATTGGCTTTTGATGCACCTATATCAGTGAGCGCCGCATCAACGTCATTAGGATTTTTGGCATGACCAATTAATTGATCGAGTACGCGCGCAAATGAGCCGAGCGCAAGATCGTAATCGCCACGCTTAAATTGCGCCCAACCTTTCATGTAGAGCGCGTTTTGTTGCAGCTCGGGATTGTTGCCTTTTACTACCGCATCGTAATTGCGTTCTGCAGCAGCGTAGTCGCCATCGGCAAAGGATTTTTCCGCACGGCGAAATTGGGTTTCTGCCATAAATTTGGAATCAGGGTTGGTTACGACCAATTGATCAAGCACCGCCGCCGCTTCATCGTTGCGGCCATCGAGCGACATCGCCTTGGCAAGCTTGTAGCGCAACTGATCGGCAGCTATGCCTTTTGCTGGCTCAACACCTTTCCCCTGCATGGTTAGCAACTCGTTATACATGGCGATAGGTTTGTCGTAATGACGACGCATATCGCTTGCATCAAGTTGCGCTTTTTCACTGCGCGCCATTTCCAAATCGGCAAGGCGCACCAAAATTTGTTGACGCAGCGCAGGATCCTCGGCAACGGACAACG
The DNA here is from genome assembly GCF_053579595.1 of Cellvibrio sp. Lineage (NCBI taxonomy): Bacteria > Pseudomonadati > Pseudomonadota > Gammaproteobacteria > Cellvibrionales > Cellvibrionaceae > Cellvibrio > Cellvibrio sp. The sequence continues at coordinate 21,401 of NZ_JBRFPI010000010.1, read as the reverse complement.
CGCGCTGGTAACTTTGTTCTATGCGCGCCATATCAAGCACTGCCACTTTGGCTTTGGCATCAGGCAATTTAGCTGCGGGCAAATCGGCAAGGGTTTTACCGCGCCCATCATCACCTAAACCTACCATGCTGCAACCTTGCAATTGCAGCACTGCGCTCACTGCCAGCGCGATTAAAGTGTGTCGAAAAATGGCGTGGTTAAGGTGCATCATTCTGGTTGATTCCTTAACTCGGCATCGTACAAACGTGCAACGGCGAGATGCGCCTGCGCCAAATAATTATTCAAACGTTTTTCATGTGCCGCCAATTGTTGATCCACTTGTTGCCGCAACAAGCCACTCTGTTGAGCGATAAGCTGGTCGGTATTTTCAAGATGTGCACTGACATCTTTTTGCAATATTTGCAGGCGCGCCAGCGTCGGTTGGATATCCATGCTGGTGGCAGTAATTTCTTCGATATGTTGTCTGGTCTTGGCAATTTGTGCGAGGCTGGCATCAATGACTTTTAATTCAGTTTGCTGTGCGGCGAGTTGCGCGGGATATTCCTGCGCGGCACGCCACAACAAAATGCCGCCAAACATTTTGGCCCGGGTTTCGAGCTCGCTAGTATCTTGCCCAGCAGCTTTCATGCGTGCGATTGTCTGTTGACCACGCTCGATGCGCCCGTACAATGCACGGGTCTCGTCATCAGCAAGTGCCATATAGTTTTCACTACTACTTATCCGTTCCAGTTGCTCTGCAAGGGCAGCGCGCTCCGCTTGTAATTTCTGCTCTTGCTCCGACGCACAATGTTGTGCTAGTTGTTGTTCCTGACGCTCGCGATTCGATTGTTTTTGTAACAATAATTCGCGATAAGCATCCAACTTGGGCAACCAATTTTGCAAAAGTGTTTGCAAACGCAGCAAATCGCGCAAATCCAGCACCGCTGTTTGAAACGCATTTTTCGCAAACAATTCATTGAGGTAAGCAGAGCGGGTTTTGATAATGCTGGTGCTATCCAACTTCAACCAGTTTTGCCCATCGTCGGTCACTACTGCTGTGAGTGCGCCATCTTGAGCGACTTCGGGATGTAAGACTTTTTTAGCATCTTCTGCAGATAAAGGCTCACTACCAATCAAGGTGAGCAGCTCACCTTCCGTGAGGGTTGCACGCATGTCGCGGATTAGTTGAATTTCGCGTGCGAGTAACTCTTCAGCCGATTGATAGGCGTTTACCGCTTCGCCCTGCGCACCCAGTTTTTCATAGGCGTAAGGCAGGGCGAGCAGCGACTCCTGTACGGCCGGATACATTAAACTGCGCGAGCGCAATAATTGCCAGGGCTTGAGCGCTACGTCATATTCTTCCTGCGCTACTGCAGCCCAGCCATAACCCAACAGCGCTTGATTGGCAAAAACACCATCGAGCCGCACCTTGGTGAATTCGCGAATCGCAGCGGCGTATTTTTTTTCCGCAAGATATGAGTAACCAATTGCTGTGTAAGCTTTATCTTGCAGTGCCCATTGCTCTTTGCGGCGCTGTGGATTTTCGACTACATCTATCTCCGCCAATTCGCGGAAAAATTTTTGCGCACTGGCAAAATTACCTTCACGTGCGTGCGCTGCACCTAGATTGTAAAAAGTATAGGGGCTCCATGCGCGCAGCTCATCGGTATCGATGTTATCGAGAGCTAAATCGGCATAATTTTTATTGCGGATACGGATATTAATTTGCAGCGCTTGCATCTGCGCGCGCAGTGACGGTTTGAATTCGCTGCTAACGCGAGCAAAGCTTTGCTCGGCGGCAGACCAATCGCCGCGGGTGTAATGTAACTTGCCAAGATAAAACCAGGCGGCATCGCGCACCGATTGTGGGCGGCGCTCATCTTGCAGAATTTCATTAAAGACGCCTTCGGCGTGATGCTGCATACCGAAGGCCAGGCTGACACCGCCAGCAATTAATTCAGGATTATCGCCGTGACCTTGAATTCCGTCGCGCGTATCCGCGACCATCAACTCCGCGAGCGCAGCAATATAATCCTGTTGATAATAGTGATAGAGCGCTACGCCGTAACGCAAATCGGCAACGGAGGTTTTAGGCTTTTCTTTTGCATCAGCAGGGTTAGCTGTCACCGCTGCCAGCAATAGAAAATAGCGCAACACTGAGGTTGGTATGCGCATTACATCTGCCATTGTTTGATTTCAAAAACCGGTTGCAATTGCGCACTGGAATCCACGATGCGCAATTCCAACACCACCGGCTCCTGGTCTTTGGAGATCACAATTTTGGCACCCCGTTTGTAATCTTGCTGCGGCCCGCGCCCGGTAAAAAATGCGCTGATTTCATGCTCGCCCGTTTTCAGATTACCCAGATACAAACGCTGTACACCGCCGCGAAACAGCGCCTTGGTCTGTTTGTCGGTATACAGCTCACTGGCAACCAACTTGTTATCAATTTCCAATTTGATTGCATCCAGCGCGAAATAAGTACCGAGATCCATAGACACATAGACCGCAACCTGACTGCTGGCGGGGTAGAGCAATTCTTCTTCAAGAATTAGCAGATCGCGGTTCAATGTGAGTACGGATTCTTTCAGCGACTCCACCTGCCCAGTGCTCTCGGTGGGCGCCTGTGCAAAGACCTGAAAACAGCATACTAATGGGATCAAAATAGCCAGACGAAACCACTGGCGCAGGGGGTGGATCATGCTCTCTCTCCAAATTCTAAGTGGACGACTTTCGTTATCAACAGGTTCTGCGCCTTGTCCGTGGCGGGTAAAGTGCGATATTGGCATTAGTCGCCACCATAATCGATTCATTCTAGAAGCCAAACCGTTTCTTGGATGTGACAGTCAGCACAGTTGATCTGGCGCCTGAGTTATTTTTTTTGAGCAGTGATCAAGCCCTGAACAAAAGTGACAAGACCAGTCAAAAAGTGAGAATTAAGGGAAAGCTTAGATGGTTTTAAATGAAATGGGGGGGAAAGAGGCGCTCCGATAACCAAGACCCATTTATTTTGGTGGCGCAAGCCCTTTACTGTAGGATACTTTGCCGTCGCTGGCGATAATCACCGCATCAAAACCCGGTAGGCGATTGATCAGCGCCATACCTTTTTCTGCGCCCAGAACAAATACCGTCGTGGAGAGTGGATCCGTATCAAATCCGAGTGGGCCGATGATAGTGACGCTGTTAACACCATTGGTCGATTTGCCGGTGCGTGGATTGATAATGTGGTGCACACGCTCGCCTTTATCGTCGATAAAGTAGCGCTCGTAATCACCCGAGGTGGAGACGGCGACATCGACCAACGGCAAGGTAATAGCCACAGCATCAGCACGCGGGTTTTTAATACCGATTAACCAAGGGCGGCCCAATTTATCGCCGATTACCCGGCTGTCACCACCGGCGGTGACGCTGGCATGTTTCACACCGAACGACCGCACTATCTCGATGGATTTATCAACCGCATATCCCTTGGCAATACCTCCCAGATCGATATAGACCTTGGGGTGTTCGAACCAGAGGGTGTTATTTTTGATGTTGAGGTGAATCAACCGATAATTAATGGTCGGCAGTAACTCTTCGCGCTGCTGTTCGCTGGGCGTGAGCTTATTGCGGTAGTCGTAGTAGCGACCGAGGGAAGCAAAAGTGATATCAAAGGCACCATCGCTCAACTCCCCGTAGTAATTGGCCTTATCAATTATCGCCGCCAATTCGGGCGAAATGCTGAGCGGTTTTTTGGCGCTGGCTTTGGGCGCTAACTGGTTGGCGCGGTAAAGTTCGCTAGTTTCGATATAGGGGCTGAAATGCTCATCGATACGGCGCATTTCCGCCATGACGGCCGCGACTGCCTGCTCGGCTTTTTGATCATCTTCCAACCAAAGCGCCACGCTGACTTTGGTGCCCATAATATCCTGGGCATCGCCGTGCCATTTAGCCAGACACAATTGGCAGACCATTAACAGACTGATGCACAGCAGTAAGCGCATGATGTCAGAGGTTCATATCGACGCTATAGTGGGTTTTGCCTTCTTCATCGACGCGATCTTCCCGGGAAAACATGGCGAGCATATCGATGGCATTGGCGGCTTCAAAAAAGGCTTTGGGGGCAGCAAGTTCGCCAGTGACTTTACCTCCACTGGGCGCTGCCAATTCAATTTGCAGGTTCACGTCAACCGGCCCAGCCAATTGGAAGAGTTTAGCGCTGACACCGTTGTTGCCGTTGTCGCTCAGTTCGGCACCGTAGCTGCCGATATCCAGCCAGTTAGCGCCAGTGTTAACGCGTGCGCCATTCCAGGTGAGGTTGCCTTTGAGTTTGAGCAGTACATTGCCGCGCAATTCAAGTTCATCGATGTGGGTGGAAAATTGACCCTGGATAGGCACCGGAATTTTGGCCTGCAGTAAAGCAACCGGCAAGGAGACATCTGCCTTGCGCACTTTTATCGCACCACCTGAACCTGCGCAGATCTCACCGTCAAACTCTTGCATTGGCAATTTGGTGGTTACGTGCGCACAGGGTGACAGGGTCAGCAATGAGAGCGGGCCGAGGCTCCAGCTTAATTGCCCGAGTGAATACTCCTGATCAGTCATGCGTACACTGGCCAGACTGGCGCGGCCATCCCACAGGGTGCCGGTCACCCCGCTCAAGGCGACACCGGTTCCACGCGTCAGGAAATACGCTCCCCATATAGCGGGGATACTGCTGGTCACAAACACCAGAAACAGGGCAACCCCGAGCGGAATCCAGAGTTTTTTATGGGTTTTTAACAACACAGGTAAACGGCTCATAGGGCTGGTTTCAATCGTGTACAAGTTTCATCGATGCAGTAGCTAGCATCAATAGCGACGTTAATACTACTTAACAGTTAATGGGCTTTCTGCAGGCGCAGGTTCACGGTTACCTGCCCGGGCTCGTTAGTCGTGGCAATCGATAAATCACTCACCGTGATGCCTTGCTTGAACTCTATGTCGTACAGCCATTGCATCAAGGGACCATAGGCGGCGCGATCCAGGCGCACGCGCGCTTCGCCATTGGCGCCAGGCTGAAAACCACTCATGGCGAGACCATTAGCGCGCAGGGTGGTATCGATCAACCCGCTGATATTTTCAGTGCTGGCACTGGCGCCTGCAGTGCGCAGCTGCTGGATTTGCGCTGCGGCTATCTGCACCCGCCCGAGGGTTTGGGTGGAGGCGATATTGGCGGCAAGCAATTGGTCGCGCTTGTTCTGGATGGGGACAAACACCATCAGCCACAGCAGGTAGAGCACCACGGCCAAACCACAGCCGAGGATCAATGTCTGCTCGCGGCGGTTGTATTTATTGAGAAAGTTCAGTAGCTGGTTCAAGTTCATAACGGCATACCGGTTAAGGATTCTTGGTCACTTTGAGGCGTGCAGTCTGCACATTGCCCTGGGCGTTAAAGCTCGATGTCTCGGCATTTAACCCCTGGCTACGGATTTTTTCACTGAGCGATTCAAACGCGCTGAAACTGTCGGCCTGAATGCTGATATTCAATTCGCCCGCCTCTCCCGCATAGGAAATTCCCTTTATCACCACATTCGGCTCCAGCGCAATTTGCGGCAGCACCAGCGTCAGTAGCGCCATCACACTGGCTGATTGGCTGACGGGTTGGGATTGTTTAAGCAGGGTATTTAGCTGTTTCTCGGCATCAACAATCCGGCCCTGGGTGATTACACCGCGCGCGGTAGTTTCAATTGCCTGACGGATCTTCAGGTTTTCGCCGCCCAGCTTGTGGATTTCAAACATCAGGGTGCCGAGATACACCGCCACACAAACGCCGGCAAAAATCGCGACCGATTGCCAAAGTTTCCACCAGCGCTCGATCGGCAAACGCTGGGAGAAATCGCCTTGGCACAGGTCGATCGAACTATTACTGTAATCCAGAGACCATTCATCAGCGAGGGTTTGGCTGGCGATAGCGGTCTGTAGCTCGGCGGGGATTAACTCGCCCAAAGTGGCGAGATCCGCCTCTGAGGCTGCGCGTAAATGCAGGTTAGGCAGACTATCAACCCGTTCCTGATCGCGCAGCAGCATTTGTAGCGCCATACGTGCATGTTGTTGGGCGACACTAAATCCCATAGTGCTGGCATAACGTAGGTAAACCTGATCTTGATACAGCCCAAGCGACCAGTGGTTGGCACTATCGGTAGCAGCTTCGGCAGCAAGTGGTAAAGTCAGCGGCGCCGTCCAGCAGCGGGTAACTTCGATACCTAAAGCCGCCAGCTCCGCAAAGGCTGCCTGCAACCAGGTTTTATCGGCAAAAGCGACGACTACTTTGCCATCAGCTGGCGTACCCAAAGCAAAGTGCAGATCTTCCACATCGCCCACCACTGAATCTTCCAACTGGAAGGGCAGGAGATTGCGCAGGTGTTTTTTCTCTTTGTCACTGTATTCCAGCTGACGCGTATTGACGCGACTGCCGGGCAATATGACCCAAGCCGATTGCGGATTGGTCGGTTTATCACCCAGCGCAGCGCGCAGCGCTTCGCGGTCGCCGCTGGCACCTTCGGCCGCAGGCGCGCCATCGGCACCCAGCCAGCACCAGCGAAAGCTGTCTGCCAAGCTTTTGCCGTCGTCGGAGGTTGTTACAGAGAGCACCAATTGCATGGACATAATTTGCTCTAACTCGTTATTAAATCGGAATGTTGTTCAGTTAACTCGCGCAAGCTGGGATTGCAGCCTATTCAACTAATTCGGTGTCGCCATCTTCATCTTTTTCACCGCGATCGACTGTTGGAAGTTCAAATACATCATCGCGCCGAATAACCCTCAAGCTTCCGGGCTCGGCGCCGCGCATCATCAAACTGCGCATACTGCGGCGTTGGTCAACCAACTGTACGGTCGAATTCAGCCAAAAATATTTGGTCGCGGTGTTCAACCCGTCAATATCAAGCGGCCTGCCAGCAAACATAGTGTCCCAAGCTGTCGATATCGCCGCTTTATCAGCAAATCCTGTTGGTGGCCTAAGGGCGATGAACTGCTCCATATCAGCAGGGTTCATCGGCCGCAAATCGGCTGAACCATTTATGCATAACAGCAAGTTGTTGATGCCTTTGCCGTAGGGACCGACCAAATCCATGGTATTAATATTCAAACCGGCATCGGCAACCGGTAAGGCAGTCACAAACGGCTGCAAGAGTGTTACCAGCACCGGGCTTTCATTAAAACCGCGTACCAAACGCAGTTCGTCAACGGATTTAAACAGCGCATTGGCAGCGCGGTAAGGCTCCTTCATACCTTGGTAGAAGTTGGATTCTGCACCGCCTGAACCAGATTCATTTTCGTCCGCATCGATCCAATCAACGACCCCTGCCAGCAGCTGCTCCGCTTGGTTCTCGTCGAGCGGCAGGTCAGGAAATGTCTGCAGCAGGCGAATAAACCGGCGCTGCGGTTCACTGTAGCGCTCGGGAGTCCTGTCCGGTTTGGTCAGGTCGATCGGGCGCGCCAAATCGTTCAAATTGAATTGAGTGGTGGCATCCATCATTTTGGCGAAGCCAGAGACACCTTCATCTTCAATAGGCACTTCACTGGCCCAAGGCTCCCCCAAGTAATCGATATTGGTGTCGATATCAGCCTCGGGAAACATCAACTTGGCCACCTCTTCAGTGCCTTCCAAAAACGCGCGCGCCTGAGTGCCATGCCAGCGTGTTTCTGCACGCGCCAAGCCCAACTGATACTGGGCGGCGAACTTGACGCTCAAGCCAGCCACCAATGCCACAATTAGCAGCACCAGCACCAGTACTGTACCGCGCTCGGCGCTCGGCTGATCGTGCAAATTACTGCTGCTGTTCAGGCATGGCGAAGAGACGCACACTGCTGCCGACTCCTTTGAGTTCGATGGTAATCTCTACCGCCAGAGGTAAATCCTGCGCGCTGGCACCCTGTTGATTATTGTCGGGCCATTTTTGCAACCAATCTTCGGAGAACTCGCGATCTTCCAGCGCCGATTTGCCGCGCGACGTAATCGCCCCTTGAAACAAAAAGCGCAGTTGCAGATCCTCGATATCCTCTAGCAATAACTGATGAATACCGTCATCTTCCTCCAAATCAACATCCGCTAATTCGAGGTTGCGCTCGGGGGCAAAATCGCGCCAGAGCTCACCGTCCACCACCCTGTAACCCACCAGCTGCAAATCGCTGCGTGGCAGGTTAGAAAAGTTGACCCAGCCACGGCGCTTGAACATAAGCACCAATTGGTCTGCATCTTCGCCCGACGAACGCAAGCTTTCTGCTTTAAATACCGCGTTTTTATCAGCCTGAGCCGGGGGGATAACATGGCGCAAATCCGCCGCGATAATTTGCCAGGCGCGGTCAAGGCGATTGATCTCGGCCAGGACTTCATTCGTGCGCGTGGCGCCATTATCGGCAGCGTTGAGCGACTCAAATGCCATCACCGCGATCAGCGCCGAAATCACCAGAGCTATCATCACTTCCAAGAGGGTAAAACCCTGCGACCGCTTCACGGTTGCACCCGCACAATTTCAGGGTCACTGATATAACCGGTCAAGCGCGCCATCACCGGCTGATCCTCATCAACTGCTGAATTGCCCAAGCTCGCACCATCGGCAGTACCCAACAGACGCACTGCGATTTCAATGCGCTTAAAACCGGGCACTGGCAGGGTATCCATCGCAATACTTTTGAGTTGCCACTGCCAGCGCAACCCCATCATATCTACGGTGCCGGAATCTTTTTCTGGAACCTTGTAATCAATCAGCGCCTTTTTAGCTTTTTGCTGTTGAAGCAGGCGCACCCGCGTCAGCTGATTTTCTGCCACCCAGTAGGCGTAGGTTTTATCACGGATCGCGGCAGAACCGTCCAACTGGGTCATCACTAATGTAATCAGGGCTGGCAGGGCCATGGCGACAATCATCAGCGCAATCATGGCTTCCAGCAGGGTAAAGCCGCGCGCATTGTTGCGCGATACAGAGCGATGCAACAGAGAGGATTTCATCGCCCGCGCTGCTCCTCTTCAACCCGTTTTTCTTCACTCACCCAGTGCAGTTCACCGGTAAGATCCAGCTCAAACTCTTCGGTTTCCGCAGTCTCACCGCTGGCCAATTGCTCGGCGTAAATAGCGATTTCGACCTTGCCCGACCCATCACCACTGGGGAAAAAACCCATTACCGGTTCCTGGTATTCCAACTCGGGATCAAATTCCCAGAGTTCATCTTCCACGACAAAATCGATTTTCTGCCCTTCCGCCAAACAGTGCTGGCTCAATTCGGGCAGATCCTGCCACTGGCGGTCGCGCACGCGGCGCCACTGGTAGCACCACTGCTCTTGACCATCGATATCCTGCGCTGGGCGTGGCTCCACAAACAGGCCGTGAGTCTCACCTTTGAGCACCGATTGCTCAGCGATATAACCCGCCTGCAGCATAAATTCTTCGGCCTCTTTGCGGGTCATATCGGCGGCGGCATTACCACCCACCGAAATAGAAATCACGCTCACCGCCATACCAATAATGAAGACCACAAAAATGATCTCAATCAGGGTAAAGCCTCGTTGGCTGGATTTCACTGGCGGTGCCCTTGGCTGTTAAAACCTATTGTTCATCCCAGACGCTGATATCAGCATTCTGGCCTTCGCCGCCGCTCACACCATCGGCGCCTAAACTGTAAATATCGTAATCTTTGCCGCCTTCACCTGGGCTCATGTATTGGTAATCATTGCCCCATGGGTCTTTATTCAGGTTGTCGATATAACCACTAGACTTGAAGTTGCGCGGTACAGGAGCGATAGAGGTTTTGGTCACCAGTGCTTCCAGACCCTGTTCAGTTGTCGGGAAATTGAAGTTATCGATACGGTAAAGCTTGAGTGCGGTTTGCAAGGAGCTGAAATCTGCGCGCGCTTTTTGCACGTTGGCTTTATCGAGGTTGTCCATTACGTTGGGCACCACAATACCGGCGAGCAAGCCGATAATGATCACCACCACCATGATTTCCACCAGGGTAAAACCCGCTTGCTGCATGCGTGCTTTCATTGCTCTTGTTTTCATATTTTTTGTCATAACTGTCTCCTGAAACATCACTATCAACTGGTCTGCAAAACCCCGCCCCTTTGTATTAACTGAGCTTGGTCATTTCGAAAATAGGGGTGAGGATCGCCAATACAATCACGCACACCGCGCCCCCCATAAAAATAATTGTCGCTGGTTCCAACAGCCCCATGGCCACCCCCAGCATCATTTCCAACTCCCGCTCCTGATCTTTGGAGGCGTTATCCAACTGTTGCGGCAAGGTGCCATTGGTTTCACCACTGGCGACTAACTGCACCAGCAAGGGCGGGAAGTGCCCGGTATTTTCCATCGCCCGGCTCAGGCTCATCCCCTCGCGCACCGAAGCGGCTACGGTATCGCAGGCCTCCTGCAGGATTTTATTGGTCATCACCTGACCAGAAATATTCAAAGCTTGCAAGAGCGGAACACCGCTGGCTGACAACAAACTCAAGGTGGCCGCGAAGCGCGCCGAGTTGATCTGTTTCACCAGATCGCCAATCACCGGCAATTTCAGCTGCACTACATGCCAAGCGCGCAAGCGTTTGGGGTCACGCATCAAATGCTTGATAGAGAAATAGACGCCGAACAACGCAACTAACAGGTAGACCCCGTAGTTCATCAAAAAGTTACTGGTGGCAATCAGCCCCTCGGTCAACGCGGGCAATTCGCGTTTGCCCTGCTCAAAAATCTTGACCAGTTTTGGAACTACTAAAACCATCAGCGCGACTATCACCGCAAGACTCACCACCAGCATCACTACCGGGTAAATCATCGCCATTTTGATACGCTGTTGCAGTATTTGGCTGGTTTGGGTGTAGTCCGCCAAACGTTCCAGTACCGGGCTTAAAAAACCGGAGCCTTCACCAGCACGCACCAGCGCGCGGTACATATCGTCAAACGCGACCGGATTGTCGCTGAGTGCCTGCGCCAAGCTTAAACCTTCCAAAACCTTGGTACGCACTTGCAATACAACACGTTTTACATTGGCTTTTTGCGACTGTTTGGCGGTCGCGTGAAGAGCCTCATCGAGTGGCAGACCGGATTTAACCAGCGAGGCCAACTGGCGGGTAATCAGACTGAGATCGCGCGTACTTAATTTGGCGGCACGGCGGCGCGACCAAGCGGATATATCCATGCTGGCGCTAGCGCCAGAACCAGCATCTGTACCGGTACCCGCACCCGCGCTGGCGACCTCAAGTGGTTTAAGCTTTTTGGCCCGCAACTGTGTGCGGATATGCCGCTCAGAATCCCCTTCAAGTATGCCTTTGACGGTTTTGCCTTCTTCGGTCAGCGCTTTGTAACTGTATGCCCCCATGATTGATATCCGTTACAGCTGGGTGGTGACACGCAGCACTTCTTCAATGCTGGTGATGCCATTGAGTACACACTGACGGCCATCGTCACCCATAGATGGGCTGTGTTTACGCGCTTCGGCTAACAACTCCTGCTCGCCGGCCTGCTCGTGAATCAAGTGGCGCAAACGCTCAGTGATCTCAATTAATTCGTAAATACCTTTTCGGCCACGATAGCCTTGGTGGTTGCAGTGTTTGCAGCCGTTCGGCGCCGGGCGCCAGATGGGCGTATCGGCTGGCAGTTTGAGCATTTCGCGCTCAGACTCCACCGGCAAGTACTGCTGTTTACAGTGACTACAGAGCACACGCACCAACCGCTGAGCCATAACGACTTCAATACTTGACGCCAGCAGAAAGGGCTCAACACCCATGTCTTTCAGGCGCAATACTGCACCGATCGCGGTATTGGTGTGGAGTGTCGATAATACCAAGTGCCCCGTGAGCGATGCTTGAATCGCAATCTCAGCAGTTTCTGCGTCGCGGATTTCCCCAATCATCACCACATCTGGATCTTGCCGGAGAATGGCGCGCAGACCGCGGGCAAAGGTCATATCGATCTTGGTATTTACCTGGGTCTGGCCGATGCCAGGCAACAGGTACTCAACCGGGTCTTCAACGGTGAGAATGTTGCGGCTGCGGGTATTGATATGGCTCAAACCCGCATAAAGTGTGGTGGTTTTACCGGAGCCGGTGGGTCCGGTTACCAAGATAATCCCGTGCGGCCTGAGCAGGTTTTTGGTCAGACGCTCATAGACCAGCTGCGGCATCTGCAATTGCTCAAGCTTAAGCTGGCCAGCGGCCTGATCGAGAATACGCAACACGATACGCTCACCAAACGCCGAGGGAATCGTTGATACCCGGAGATCCACCGCATGGCCTGCCAAACGCACAGTAATACGACCATCCTGGGGCAGACGTTTTTCGGCAATATCGAGGCGAGCCATTACTTTGAGGCGCGATACCAAGACCGGCGCCAACTCCGCCTTGGGCGAGAGCACTTCGGTCAAAACGCCATCTATACGGAAGCGCACCGAAACACGGTCTTCAAAGGGTTCAAGGTGGATATCCGAAGCGCCTTCGCGCACGGCTTGCGACAGAATCGCGTTAATCAAGCGGATAATCGGGGCGTCGTCATCACCGGCAAGCAAATCGGTACGATCAGCCAGATCGTCAGCCATAGATGACAAATCAAACTCGTTGCCAAGGTCTTCAGCTGCTCGCTGCGCGGCTCCATCGCCACTTTGGTATTCACGGGTGAGACGCTTTTGGAAATCCTCGGCGGGCAATTCTTCCAACACCAAACCAGGGCCAAGAATACGCTGCAACTCTAGCAACACATCCAGCGTTAAACCGGGGCGATGCAACACCCGCGGCATCAACCCGGGAGCTAGCTCTTCCAGCATCACCCCATGGGCTGAGGCAAAGCTAAACGGTAACCGCTCGTAAACCGAGGGTTCGGTTGCGGTTTCGTCGAACGCCTCATCGGTCAGCGTCAGCGGCTCCAATACTTGCTCGCTCACGATTATTCCCCAGCGGCTTCAGTGGCAGGCGCCGCATCGGCTTTTTTAGTCTCATCAATATACTTCTGAATCTGCTCTTCCCATTCAGGCAGTATGGGCACATCGCGTTTCCCCGTCAGAATGCCACGTGAGCGCTGGAACTCGACTTGTTCATTTCTAATCGTCCGATACTTCTCCGCCGTTGCACCAGTCAGGACTTCATTAGTACGAATGATCGTTGGTTTGAGGAATATCAATAGATTGGTTTTTCTCTTAGTAGCACTCTGAGAGCGAAACAAATGCCCAAGCACAGGGATACTGCCAAGCACAGGAACACGTTGATCACCTTTGTTGATCTGATCTTCGATCAAACCGCCGAGCACAACAGTTTGTCCATCGCCCGCAAGGATTTGGGTTTTGATTTCACGCTTGCTGGTTGTTGGTCCGTTTGGTGAATTTTGGGTATTACCTATGACCGAGGAGATTTCTTGTTCGATATCAAGCACCATACTGTCACCCTCGTTGATGTGCGGAGTAACCTGCAGTTTGATACCCACATCTTCACGGTTGACGGTGTTAAATGGGCTAGCAAAAGAATTAACCCCACCAGTGGTGCCGCCAGTGTTCGCACCGGAATAAGAACCAGTCACGAAAGGAACCTGCTGCCCAACCAGAATCGATGCTTCGCTATTATCTGTAGTGAGCAGGCTGGGAGTGGAAAGAATATTGGTGGATTCACTTGTTTGCAGTAATTTCAGCACACTCAGGAAATCGATTTTGCTGCCCAAACGACCCACTCCAAAAACGGGAGATTTAACGGAGTTGATACCGCCGGCCAAGGCCGCAAGCGCCGTATTATCGTCGGGGTTTTCCAAAATATTCAGTGCGGGTCCGGCAACGGTTCCGAGAGCGCCGCCAGAAGTAAATCCACCAAAACCTGCGTCATCCGCTTGATACATCCATTCGATGCCAATCTCTTTGGCATTGTTACCGGTGATTTCAACGATGATCGCCTCAACCAAAACCTGCTGACGGCGGATATCCAAGCTATCGATAATCGATAGCATAGTATCCATAGTGTCGACATCGGCTGTGATAAGCACCGAATTGGTTGCTTCATCAGCCTGTACAGCTGGCGGTGATGCGTTCGCGGGAGCCCCCTCGGCGGACTTACCCTGACCAAGGCTTTGCATCATGCCCGAGAGTACTTTGGCGACATCTTCCGCCTTGGCGTACTGCAGATACTCGACACGCACATTGCTGTTTTTAGACTGCGGGCGATCAAGATCATCGACCAACAACTTGAGGCGCTGGCGAGTCAGGTCATCACCACTAATCACTACGGCGTTAGAACGCTTATCTGCCACTATCACTGGTGGCGAAGTAGTCATACCGCGGTTGGGATCGGGTTTTTCCAACTGGGTCAGCATTGCTACCACGTCGGCCGAGTTTGCATAGCGCAGCGGGATTACGTCGGTATGGGTCACGCCGATTTTATCCAGTTGCACTACCAATTCATTCATACGGGCCACGTTGGCACGCGTATCGGTAATGATCAGCGCATTACTTGGCTCGTAGGTAGTGAGGTGTCCGTACTGCGGAACCAAGGGGCGCAGAGCGGCCAGAATTTTGGCAGCACTGGTATTTTTAAGTGGGATCACCTGGGTAATATAAAGGTCATCTTTGTTGGTGACGTTATTTTCAGTCGGGATTGGCAGGTTGCGCGCGTCCCGGTTCATCACGATGCGCACAATATTACCGCTCTCTACGGCCGTAAATCCGTGCACATCCAGCGATGCCAGAAACAGCTCATAGAGTTCTTTGGCGTTGAGCGGTTTGGAGTTGATAACTTTAATCGGGCCGCGCACCTTGGGGTCGATGATGAAGGTTTTACCCGTCAATCCCGCAATGGATTTGATCACTTCCTGAATATCAGTATCGTTGAAATTGACTGCCCAGCGGGTCTCGCCTTGCGCGTCAACCGGCTGCGCCTCCACCTGTGCGAAGACCGCGCCACTCATGCCCATAAGCGTCGCCAACATAAGGCCGCTGATGATGTTGTTATTGTTACGACCATGAAACCGGATCACGAAAACCTCACTTGAGCATTACGTCTAGGTTAACTGTACTGCCACCGCGTCTGATTTCCAGATTCGCCGATGTGGCACTACCCATACTTTTATAAATTTCCATAATTTTTCCCGGGCTGCTCAGCGGCACACCGTTGACCGCCGTGACTATGTCATCGGTCTGCAGGCCCAGTGAATTAAACATCTCTGCGTTACGACCAGGGCGGATTTTGTAACCGACCACCTGACCACCCTCGCGGTAAATACTCATTGCCACCACATCTGCAAGGGTTTTACTGGCTGCAGCAGCTGATGGATCAGCACCAAACCGTGGCGAATCCGCTATCGGGCTTTTATCGACATAGAGCGGTGGCTGTTGTTGATAAGGGGGGTTAGCGTACCCCCCCTGAGTCGGATCACCGCCCGCTTGCGGAGCACCAAAAGACGTAGTGAGTTTGGGGGCGTTGGGATCTTCTTTAAATAACCAGAGGGATTCAAAGGAACCATTGTTGTTGATAATGACGCGCCCATCCAACACCTTGGCGAGAGTCACATTAGTGCCAACCGGTAGCGTATCGCCCACCGCGTAGACGTCAGCGCGCTCACCCGAGGCAATAATGGCGCGCCCTGCTTTTTCATCATTGCTGCCCAACACACCGCGCAAAATCAGGTTGAGCTGGGTGTCGGCAGCATCGGTCTCTATGCCTTGAGTGGTCGGCTGGGCATCAGCTGGAGGCGCAACTTCCTGGGCCGTATCGCCAAAAGGTGCCAAGGCGGTGATCTGGGTGATATTAACCACTTCAGGTGCGGTACCAGTACCAGATTGCGCATCAGCTGCCACCAGTGACAAGGTGGCAGGCGGAATAATCGGCGTGGGAATGATCAACCAAAACAGGCGCGCCAAACTATGGCTGAGCCAAATCACCAGCAACAACATTACCAACCATTGCCAGCGCTGCAGAGATACCCGATTTAAAAGCGCAAAAAAACGGCGCAGCTGGACTTCCAACTGGGCGGTGCGCTGCTCGAAGGCGGCTCTGTGATTAAGTGATCTATCTTGCATAGGTCTGATTGATTCCCTTGCCCGGGCTATACGACAAAAATCAGCGAAATGGCAATTAGTAGTCGTATCAAAAGCTTAGTGCGTTATGTTTATCAAAGCCATGAGATTCTACTCCATCCATATTACAAAAGCGAAATACTAAAATCAGTGTGGCAAGTCGCTTGCGACGCGAGTTTCGGCGCATTTTGGATAGTAAAACAGGGGGGAAGTTCACAATAAATGAAATATGCGACAGGCGCCGCAAAATAGAGGGCTTAAAATGCGAAAAACCCTGATCGCAGGAGGGGGCAATCAGGGTTTTTACAGGATGACTGGCCAGACCTTGGCGGTAGATGTGCTTGATTCCATTTTACTCCTTGCCAGAGTCGCTTCCTGCGACAATTTCCTCTGGTTGCCATTATTGATGAATCAGACGTCAGACAATAGTGGCTAATTTCGGTAAGTTTTGTAGGAGATATCTCACACAGCTGCCAGCCAAAACGACTGCAGTTTTGTTCGAGCAGGTTTATAATCCGTCGCCCACCTCCAATCCTGCGAGAAAAACCATGCCGCCCAAGACCTCACAACCTAAAAAGAAAGGCGTCGATTTTGAACAGTCGCTCAGCACCCTCGAAAGCTTGGTGAACCGCATGGAACAGGGAGATATGACGCTGGAGGAGTCGCTGCAGGCTTTTGAAACCGGCATAGCCCTGACACGCGAATGCCAGACCCGATTGGCCGCCGCCGAACAGCAAGTCAGCAAGCTGATCGAACAGCAGGGCACCATCCACCTTGAGCCTTTTGATACCGATGAAGGCGATGCCTGATGCCGCAGGAATTTACCCAATTTGTCAGCCAGTGTCGCGCACGTGTCGATAACGCACTCGACCAGTATCTACCGCTCGCACAAGACCCGACCCAGCTGCGCACCGCCATGCGCTACAGCCTGTTTAACGGCGGCAAGCGCGTGCGTCCGATCCTCGCTTACGCCGCCGCACTCGCCGTCAAACCCGGGATCAAACTCGATCTTATCGACCCCATCGCCGCTGCGCTTGAATGCCTGCATTCTTACAGTCTCGTGCACGATGACCTTCCGGCAATGGACGACGACGACCTGCGCCGCGGCAAACCCACCTGCCATATCGCCTTTACTGAAGCGACAGCCATTCTTGCAGGTGACGGACTGCAAACACTCGCGTTTGATTTGTTAACCACCACAGACTTACCCGCTGCAACGCAGATCAAGCTAATCCGCCAGCTGGCACAGGGATCGGGCATGGACGGCATGGTCCTGGGCCAGGCTATCGACCTGGCCGCCGTCGATCACCAGCTTGATTTGGCACAGCTGGAAACTATGCATCGGCACAAAACGGGCGCCCTTATTCGCGCCAGCGTTGCCATGGGTGCGATAAGCGCAGGGGCTGATGACAAGCAATTAACGGCGCTGGATAACTATGCCGCCGCTATCGGCCTCGCCTTTCAGGTGCAGGACGATATCCTCGATGTCACGGGCGACACCACCACGCTCGGCAAACAGCAGGGTGCGGATATCGCACGCAACAAACCGACCTATGTATCGCTGCTCGGACTTGATGCCGCCAAAACCAAAGCGGACGAATTACATCGTCAAGCACTTGGCGCGCTTGGTGTGTTTGATGAGAGCGCCGCACCCTTGCGCCAATTGGCCAGCTATATAGTCCAAAGGTCGAACTAGCCAAGCCTCTGGCAAGCCGCCTACAATAGCCGTCTATGAGCGGCAAACCGCACAACTATAAATGATGACTTGCATGCATAACGAAATCCCCACCAGTCGCCCGCTCACGCCGTTGCTGGACAGCATTGATAACCCCGCTGACCTGCGCGAGCTGGACGAGAAGCAATTGCCGCAATTGGCGGATGAGCTGCGAGCGTTTTTGCTCTACAGCGTGGGGCAAACCGGCGGGCACTTTGGCGCTGGTTTAGGGGTAGTGGAACTCACCATTGCCCTGCATTATGTGTATGAAACACCGGACGATCGCCTCGTCTGGGATGTAGGCCATCAAACTTACCCACACAAAATCCTTACCTCGCGGCGCGAGCGCATGAATAGTATTCGTCAGGGTAACGGCCTGTCGGGCTTCCCCAAACGAGAAGAAAGTGAGTACGACACCTTTGGCGTCGGCCACTCCAGCACCTCCATTAGCGCCGCCCAAGGCATGGCGATCGGGGCCAAAATGGCGGGCATTGAACGCAAAGTTGCAGCAATCATTGGCGACGGCGCCATGACTGCCGGTATGGCGTTTGAAGCCCTGAACCATGCCGCGCACACCGAAACTGACATGTTAGTGGTACTCAACGACAACAATATGTCTATCTCGCCCAATGTGGGCGGCTTCTCTACTTACCTGTCCAAAATCTGGGCGAGCAAGTTTTATAACTCATTGCGCGAAGGCAGCAAGCAAGTGCTGGGCAAGATTCCGCCCGCCTGGGAATTTGCGCGGCGCACTGAGGAGCATTTCAAAGGCTTTATGTCGCCCGGCACCCTGTTTGAAGAGATGGGATTCAATTATGTCGGGCCCATCAACGGCCACGACCTGGGCGATTTAGTCCTCTGCCTGCGTAACCTGCGGGAGATCAAAGGCCCCAAGCTGCTGCATATCATCACCCAGAAAGGCAAAGGATTTGAGCCAGCGGAACTCGATCCGGTGGGCTATCACGCACTGAATAAAATCGAACCGAAAAAGGCGGCGATTGGCGCCGTTGATGCCCCGAAAAAGTTGAAGTACCAAGAGGTGTTTGGCCAGTGGCTGTGCGATATGGCCGCACAGGACCAGAAGCTTATCGGCATCACTCCCGCTATGTGCGAAGGCTCGGGCATGGTGGAATTCGCAAGGGATTATCCCGAGCGGTTTTACGATGTCGCCATCGCTGAACAGCACGCCGTGACCCTCGCGGCAGGCATGGCCTGTGAAGGGCAAAAACCGGTGGTGGCGATTTACTCGACCTTTTTGCAGCGCGCCTATGACCAGTTGGTACACGACGTTGCCCTGCAAAATCTCGATGTGACTTTTGCTATCGACCGCGCAGGATTGGTCGGCGAAGACGGACCAACCCACGCCGGCAGTTTTGATATCAGCTTCCTGCGCTGCATCCCCAACATGGTGATTGCCGCACCGAGCGACGAAAACGAATGTCGCCAACTGCTCTACACTGCCTACCAATACCCAGGCCCTGCCGCGGTGCGCTATCCGCGCGGCACTGGTACGGGCGCTGCGATTGAAAAAACCTTGACCGCCTTACCCATCGGCAAGGGCTTGCTAAAACGCGAAGGAAAACAGGTCGCACTGCTCTGCTTTGGCACCTTGTTGCCCATAGCGCAACAAGTGGCCGACCAATTTGGCTACAGTCTGTGCGATATGCGTTTTGTGAAACCGCTGGATACCGAGCTGATTGAACAGATGGCTGCCAGCCATGAATTGCTGGTGACGCTGGAAGAGAACGCCATCGCCGGTGGCGCGGGCAGTGGTTTGAGCGAATACCTCAATAGCCGCGCATTGACTGTGCCGTTATTACAGCTGGGCTTTGGCGATGAATTTGTTGAGCACGCCAGCCAGAAACAACAACTGGCAAGTCAGGGGCTGGATGCAAAATCCATTGCCGAACACATCAGCCAGCGCTTGGGCAAAACCAGCGCTGACACCAAATTGGCGGCGCGCTAAATCCCCGGGGAGGCACAGCCTCCCTGTTCACCAAGCCAATCCGCGAGGAGTCCTTACCTTGCCATCCACTAAAGCCGACCACTCCCAGGGACTGCTGTTATTCCGCCTGCACAACCAGCAGGTATTTGCCTTGGGCACGCTTAAAATCCAGGAACTGGTGCCCTTTCAGCCAGTCACCCCCATGGTCAACCAGCACCCGAGTATTTTGGGCGCACTCAATGTGCGCGGGCAGACTATGCCTATTGTTGACTTGGCCGCCGCTGTCGGCAAAGGCGCTACCCCGAAAGACGCACTGGCCAGCAGCTTTATTATTGTCACCGATGTGCAGCGCCAAAAAGTCGGTTTTCTGGTGCGTCAGATCGAGCGCATCGCCGATACCAACTGGCGCGATATCAGCGCGCCGGACAAATTTCTGGGTAACAGCATTTACATCACCGGCGTTACCCGGGTGGATAACCAGCTTGTTCAGTTGTTAGATGTAGAAGTGATCATGGCGCGCCTCTTCCCGCTTGATGCCGCAAAGGCCATGGCAACCATCAACGATATAGAGCGCGAACAATTGCGCCCCATGCGCATCCTACTGGTAGATGACTCGCGCACCGCCCGCAAACAATTAAGTGATTCGCTTGATGCCATCAATGTGCATTATCAGGTGACGGATAACGGCCAGAAAGCACTGGATATCATGCGCGCCGCCGCCAAACAGGGGCAGCCGATCGACCTGTTGGTCAGCGATATAGAAATGCCCGGCCTGGATGGCTATGAGCTGGCGTTCGCCGTGCGGGACGACAAACAACTCGCCAACGCCTACATCATCCTGCACACCTCACTCTCCAGCAGCATCAGCGTCAGCCAGGCCCGTCAGGTTGGCGCCGATGAAGCCCTCACCAAGTTTGATGCGCGCGAGTTGATCGATGCCATGTTACGCGGCGCCACAAAAAAGCGGCGCCAGTAACCTCGATTGCCATCACCCCAATGCCGTGACCCCTGCCGCAAACCGCTCCACCAAAAAATCGATAAACAGCCTTACCTTGGGCGCCAGATGGCGCTGCTGAGGGTAGACAACCCAGACACCGGTATCGGCAAAACGGTAGTCATCCAACACCGATACCAACCGCCCATTGGCAAGAAACTCATCCACGTAATAATCCGGCAATTGCGCCAACCCCAGGCCTTTGAGCGCCGCATCCAGCAGTGCCGGGCCGGAATTCGCCTGCCAGTTGCCATGAACCACCAGATCTTTACGCTGCCCTTGCTGACTCAACAGCCAGTAACCACGCGTCCCCACAAGGCAATTGTGACGCTCCAGATCCGTCAGGGTTTGCGGCGCCGAAATACGCGCGAGGTAAGCAGGTGAACCAACGATATACTCGCGCCTGTCACATAAGCGCTTGGCGATAAGCGTTGATTCTCGCATCACCCCCATGCGGATACCCAGGTCAAAACCCTCTTCGATCAATTCCACCTGGCGGTTGCTGAAATACATATTCACCTTGAGCTGTGGGTAGAGCAGCTGGAAATCATTCACCAGCGGGGCGATATAGCGGTCGCCAAAGGTGGCTGCTGCAGTAATCTTAAGTAATCCAGTCGGCTGGCCCTGATGGTGCTGCAGCAGCGATTCCGCCTCGCGCAGACCATCAAACAAATGGCGGCAGCTCTCGTAATACAATTGGCCAGCGTCGGTAAGGCGAATCTGGCGCGTGGTGCGATACAACAATTGCGTCCCCAGTTGCAACTCCAACTGGCT